>NZ_JAACGG010000099.1:0-9915 GCF_022810525.1 Candidatus Cardinium sp. cByotN1 | reverse complement strand
CAGTTGCCGGGATGGATTGCAGAGAGGCTCCTGTTTTTCCAGCTGTAAACTAAGCTTTCAGTAACTGTCATGAACAGATACAAATTTTCAAAGATGGGTTATGCCCGAACATGGTGTACAAATCGTTTAATCTACAACTACCTCTTCTGCTGCAGCTAGATCTTCGTCTACTGGGTTATATCTTTCAACAGGTAATACATCTATATTCGTATCACCTATACCCTCTACCCCTTGCTGATTTTCGCTAGCTACCTGCTCTAAAATATCTATTCTAGCCACAGACGCAATGGTATCATTTTGTCCTAGTCGAATTAAGCGTACCCCTTGTGTCGCTCTACCTATAAGGGGTAGTGTACTGACTTCAATACGAATCGCTAAACCAGATTGATTCATAATCATTAATTCATCCTGGTTTTTTACCGCATGAATAGCTACTAGTTTACCTGTTTTTTCCGTAATCTGCATCGTTTTTACACCTTTGCCACCTCTTTTGGTAATACGATAGTCTGCAAGAGAAGAACGTTTTCCATAACCATTTGCCGAAACAACCAAAACATCTAAATCTGAACTTGGGAAACAGGCCATCCCAATCACGCGGTCTTGTTCATGGGCTAGGGTAATACCCCTTATACCAGAAGCCACACGTCCCATAGGGCGCACATCTTGCTCATTAAATTGGGTAGCCCTACCAGACTCTAGTGCTAATACAATATGGTGACTACCATTGGTTAATTGCACATCTAATAAAGAGTCACCCTCCCGAATTACAATGGCATGAATGCCATTGGCACGTGGTGTAGCATAGGCACGAAGTGGCGTTTTTTTAATAATACCTTTTCTGGTACACATAACCACATAATGGTTATCTACATAGTCATTATCTTTTAAATTTCTTACCTGAATAATACTACGGACTTGATCCCCAGGTGTTATATTGATTAAATTCTGTATGGCTTTTCCTTGTGTGGTTTTCTTGGTTTCTGGTATCGTATAGACTTTCACCCAATAGACTTGTCCATATTCTGTAAATATCAATAAATACTGGTGCGCAGTAGCTATAAACAGATGCTCTGTAAAATCATCTTTTTTAGTAATGATACCTTTAGCCCCTACGCCTCCTCTACCTTGAAGACGATAGTCAACCAATGGAGTCCTTTTAATGTAACCTTGGTTGGAAATCATGATGACCACTTCCGTATCTGGAATCATATCTTCCATCGTAAAGGCATCTGCATCATACGCTACTACGGTTCTACGTGGATCACCATAGCGTTCTTTAAGTGCCATCAACTCTTCCTTAATCAACTGCATACGGAGTGCTTTATCGGCCAACACCGCTAATAAATGATCAATCAGTTTTTGCACTTGTTGGTGTTCTTCTACAATCTTAGCACGCTCTAGACCGGTAAGGCGCTGTAAACGCATTTCTAAAATAGCTTTTGCCTGTAGCTGACTCAAAGAAAAGGTTTGTATCAATCCTTCTTTAGCCACTTCTGGATCTTTTGAACCACGGATGAGCGCAATAACCTTATCTAAATGATCTAAAGCAATCAGATAACCTGCTAATAGGTGTATTTTCTTTTTGGCATGTTCTAGATCAAAACTAGTTTTGCGTACCAATACCTCATGTCTGTGGTCGACAAAATGAACTATAAGTTCTTTTAAGTTTAAAATCTTAGGTCTACCTGCTACTAAGGCTACATTATTGACACTAAAAGAGCTTTGTAACTGAGTTTGTTTGTAGAGGTTATTGAGTACTACATTGGCTATTGCATCCCGTTTGAGCTCATAGACAATACGCATACCTTCCTTGTCTGATTCATCTCGAATATCGGCAATGCCTTCTATTTTTTTTTCATTAACCAGGTGAGCTGTTCTTTCTATCATAACGGCCTTATTAACCTGATAAGGTATTTCAGTGACAATGATCTGCTCTTTCCCACTAGCAGCTACTTCAATAGTTGCCTTTCCGCGCAATAGGACACGTCCTCTTCCTGTTTGAAAGGCTTCACGTACCCCACTATAACCATAAATAATACCCCCAGTAGGAAAATCAGGTGCTATAACATATTCCATTAACTGAGGAATCGTTATATCATTATCCTCAATATAGGCGACAATGGCACTAAGGGTTTCTGATGCATTATGAGGAGCCATATTGGTGGCCATACCCACTGCAATACCAGAGGCACCATTCAAAAGCAAGTTAGGAAGTTTAGCAGGCAATACTATAGGTTCTTGGAGAGAAGCATCAAAGTTAATCTGAAAATCAACTGTATCCTTATTAATTTCTTTAATTAACTCTTCAGACATGTGCACCAAACGGGCTTCAGTATAACGCATAGCTGCAGGCGCATCTCCATCGATAGAGCCAAAGTTACCTTGACCTTCTACAAGCGGATAACGTAGCGACCAGCTTTGGGCCATGCGGGCCATCGCTTCATAAATGGCTACATCACCATGTGGATGGTATTTACCAAGCACTTCTCCTACAATTCTTGCAGATTTTTTATAAGATTTGTTTTGACTCAGACCGAGCTCGTGCATAGCATACAATACCCGTCTATGTACAGGTTTTAAACCATCCCGAACATCTGGAAGTGCCCTGGCTACAATAACGGACATAGAATAATCTATGTACGCATCACGCATTTCGTCTTCTATATTAATTGGTATAATACGATCCGTTGGTGTGGTATCCATAAGTAAGGCAATTAAAATTTATAAGTAGTTAAAAATACGAATAAAATGAAGAAAAAAGGATAGGAAAGTAGATTCAAGGATGATATTAAAATGCGAACCAAGAGCAGACGTAGCCTTTTGTGACAACTCTATTGATGTCCGAAGTAACCTTGCAGTAATTTATAACATGTTACATATCCATTCTGTAACGCTACATAAGCAGGTGTTCTATTAAACTTATTTTTCTTTGATAAAGCGCCTCCTCTCATTAGTTCTTGGACTACTTTAATATGGCCATTTTGAGCCGCAAGGTGTAAGGGTGTATTTTTATAATCATCTAATGCATTAATCTCTGCTCCTGCGCCTAGAATAGCCCTTACACAAACTTCACAACCATTTTGAGCCGCAGTGTGTAACAGGGTTTCACCTGTTTTTCTTCTAATATTTACCTTGGCACCATAACGTATAAGCAATAAAACACAATCTACATGTCTATTCTTGACTGCAGCATATAAAGGGGTCTCATTCAATTGATTGACTATATCTAGTTTAGGCTTGTTTTTAATAACCTTATCAAGGAGTGGTTTATCTTTAACTTTACTTTTTAGCTTTTTAGTTATAGAGTCCTCATGCTGATCGGCTTCAAGCAATGCTTCTAGACAATTCAAATGGCCACTTGCAGCTGCTAGATAGAGTGGGGTTTCTTTAGCATGATTGTAGACTCTAACCTTTCCACCTGCTTGTATCAATTCCTTTAAACAAGATAGATAGCCTCTTTTTGCCGCTACATGCATAGCAGTAGCACCTGATTTTTTTGCAGCATTAACATTAGATTTTGCCTTAATAAGTGCTTGTAAAACAAGCAAATCATTTTTTTTTGCAGCTATATGTAGGGGTATTACTCCCCATTGATTAGCTAGATTTACAGGTGCACCAGCTGCTATCAGTGCCAAGCTAACCTCTACATTTTGAAAGGCAACAGATAAATGAAGCGGGGTATTTTTAAATCGTTCGACAACAGAAAGCTCATTATTAGCTTCTAGTAATGCTTCTAAACACTTTATGTTGCCCCTTTTAGCAGCCATATGCAACGGAGTATATTGTTCATGGGTAGTGGCATGTGGATTGGCACCGGCTTTTAATAACATCCTTAGGCAGGTGTCATGGCCATAAAAAGCACTCAAATGAAGAGGTGTTTT
The DNA here is from genome assembly GCF_022810525.1 of Candidatus Cardinium sp. cByotN1. Classification (NCBI taxonomy): domain Bacteria; kingdom Pseudomonadati; phylum Bacteroidota; class Cytophagia; order Cytophagales; family Amoebophilaceae; genus Candidatus Cardinium; species Candidatus Cardinium sp. cByotN1. The sequence continues at coordinate 6,034 of NZ_JAACGG010000099.1, read as the reverse complement.
ATTATGGAAGTCTGGCATATTTATGGGTGCGCCTGCCTTAATAAGTCTTGCCACACAGTCAACATGGCCTGATCGAGCAGCCCAGTGTAAAGGAGTGCGTTGCTTTTCGCCTATTAATTGTACATAGGCTTCATTGATATTGATCAAGGCTTGTAAACAATCGGTTTGACCATAAAGAGCTGCCAAATGCAGCGGGGTATTTTGTTCTTTATTACGCACAGATGGCTTAGCACCTGCCTTTAATAATAGATTTAAACAATCTAAATGGCCGTTTAAAGCCGCCACATGTAAAGGTGTATATAGTCCCTCTACGGCATGGACATCTGCTTTATGCTTTAAAAGTTCTTTGACTACTGCCAGTTTACCATGTCGTGCAGCTAAGTAAAGTGGTGAAACACCATTGGGTGTAATTGCATTTACTTTAGCTTGGTTATAGATTAATAACCGAATACATTCAAGATTACCGCTTTGCGCAGCAGCATGTAGCGGAGTTAACTTATAATCTTTGGTAAATACGTTTACTTTTGCACCTGCTTTTATCAAGGCTTGAAGGGCTAAAAGTGAACCTGATAAAGCAGTACAATGTAAAGGTGTAAGCCCATTTTTATCAAACCCATTTACATCTGCTCCTTTTTGAATCAAGTAGCTTATACACCGTGCTTGGCCAGCTTCTGCAGCCACATGGAGGGGTGTTCTACCTTCATTATCAGATAGCTTAATGGAGGCACCAACTGCAATAAGCTCTTTCATAATATCTAATTGACCATTCTGAGCAGCAAAATAGAGGGGTGTTCTGCCTAGGTAATCCACTATATTTACTTTAGCCCCTACATTAATAAGCTCTTGCGCACAAAATAAATACCCTCTAGCAGCTGCTATATGCAAGGCACTAATTTTATTTTTATCTAATACTTGGATATTTTTTCCAGCAGCAATTAAAGCACGCAAATGGTTGACATTTCCTTTAGCAGCGGCTATATGCACATCTATAGGGGCTACATGTTTGTCTATAGGGGCTGATTTAGCAATAGTGGCAAGCTCATCGGGTGGTATAACAGGTTGTTGGAGGTGACCATAAGTGGAATGCATAGAAGAAATATACAAGCCGATAGAAAGGCTACATAGCAGGATTGTTTTCTTAAGCATATCGATTTTGTAGCTATTTAGATGATAAACAAATACTTCATGAACAACGTTACTTGTGTTAATAATTTCAAGTCTCAAGCAGTGTTTGAGCCTCAAGACAGGTTTATTATGTTTGCACTTTCCAATCTGTTGCTTCTACAAGCCTGGAGTAGCAAGCGAGTTACAAAAGTTTATTAATAAAAGCTTGCCTCTTTAGTATTGCAAATTTAGATGATTAAAATTTTTTATAAAAAACTAGCTAAAGCAATCAAGCGTTAAGGTAGTAAAATTAGTTGAAATATGTAAGAAATGCACCTAATCTTTGCTAGAAGATTAGGGAAATGCCAATTTAATTTTACATGCTACTTGCAAAATAAAGATGCAGTCTAAGCAGATGATAGCCTAATTATTGATAGGCTGTTGGAGCAGCCTTAGGAGGGCTTGTTTTAGATTGCCTTAGGAGGGTTACATGACCATCTAGAACAATTTAATTAAGAAAGATAGGAGTAGCTATTAGAGTCAAACTGCCTATGTGGTGCATAAGTGCTAGTTAACTATAGCTATAATCAATTTTTTTAAAAACTTTCTTAATCAGCTGATTCCTTCAGTTGACACCATTCACTGAGCCGATACAAACAAATAGCAGTTTATTACAGTGCTAAATCGATATAAAGATGGCTCTGTTATAGGCCTACCGTTAATCCAAGTGTTTATACTTCCAGTGCGCTGCCTGACCATGCTCTGCTATATAATCCATGCGTTCTGTACGTATTTGAACCTCCAAGCGTCCATATTTATAGGTTTCAAAGGTAAGATGAAGTGATTCATAACTACTATCTCTGGGTATACTGATCCAGTCTCTCATAATATTACAAACTGGCTTATAAAGCCCAGTCAGGATACTCAGTACCTTCCAGCAAGCTATTTTTTCTTCTTGTAGCGTTTTACCACTCATACCAACTAGAATAATCCTGACAGCAGCAAGATCGTGTATTTGATCAACGTCTACCTTGAGTCTTTGAATTTTATGCCAGATAGAATATACAGACTTAATGCGTTTTTTTAATACAAAATTAATACCATGGGCTTGAATGGCAGAATGAACCTCCTCAGATATAAGATTTAGCTTTTGTTGTCTTTGAAACTTAGTCATGCCAAGTTTCGAAGTGATAGAATAATACGTAAGGGTATCTGTATGTTTGAGCCAAAAATCGGCTAATTTAGCTTGAATATGATATAACCGAATTCTGTGCGCAAGTGGGATATACAAATATTTTAGATCAATCAAGATTTCGTTACTAGAACAATAAAGGAATTCTGAATCTAAACTTTCGAATGGCAACCCGCTAGTACTTACGCGAATAATATCACAAATCTGTAGCAAAACTGCTACAATACGGGGAGTAGCTACATCAGGATAATTCAGAGAATCAAAAATCGAACTAAGACGCATCTTGAAACGTTTTAAGCGATTAAGCTCTACTAACACAGAAGCTATTTTTAGGCTAAAACGTCTTTGAATGGCTTGTTCCTGAATCAGCCCTTTTAAGAAAGATGGTGCTAATATGGCAGCAATAACAGTAGAAAGTTCCAGATGCATCTCCGTAGTAGCAATAATGGCCACCTGAATAGATTCATGTAAGGCATGCTTAGAACTTATTAGATCTGACTGATCTGCCAAGCTTTCTACCCATGAACAAGCTTCGCGTATCTTTAACCAGGCCTGCTTTGTCTCTGCTGGTGTTTTGGATACTGACCTTGCAAGCTGATGCAAATTCCAATCATTTAGATCAAGCATTTCATCTCCTTTCATGACTCTATACAATCAAAAGTTTTCTATATGAAGTAATTGGGTAAAATAGCTTACTGCCTTAGCTGAGACTTGCTTCAAGTGAGATTCATTACTTCACTTTAAAGTTACGACTTTATTAAAAATTTTGCACTGTACAGCATACAGGGGAAATGGCCTAATCTTAGGAATGCGTTACAACGAAATCAATTATGATTTCAATAAAGTTTACTAGAACTACAAAAAATAAGTTGATAACGCTGATTAAAGTATGCTCCCATCTGATATGTAAGCCACTCTATATTGAAGTACCTGAGGCCGGAATCGAACCGGCACGATATCACTATCATTGGTTTTTGAGACCAACGCGTCTACCAATTCCGCCACCCAGGCAAAAAATATAAAGGAATATATAAGAAATATATGAATATAGAAATAAACTTTTATAGATCAAGCAAACAAACTATTGATGGGAATCAACATAGATTCACTAGAGGTCGCGAGTGGATTCGAACCACCGTAAGAGGTTTTGCAGACCTCTGCCTAGCCACTCGGCCACGCGACCCAAATAAAATAATTACTCTTTACTACCTCCTTTTATATTTTGTTCTAGTTTTTCTTTTAAATCAGCAAAAGCTTCAAATCCTCTAGTGGATGAAGTTTTTTCTATTTTTCCTTTAGGCTCTGACTTGGGTTTTGACTCAACTTTCGGCTCAATGGCTGGATTAAAAATAATTTTATGAGATAAAATTATTTTTTTATCTGTTTTAGCAAATTTCATTACTTGAAAGTCTAATTCTTCTCCTACTTCTGCTTCCTGGCCATCTACTTTCATTAAATGCTGTTGCGGTACCTGGCCTTCTATACCATGTACTAATTCAACAATGGCACCACGACCTGGAATTTTTTTCAGAACAGTACCTTTATGTATGGTGCCTACTTGAAAAATTTTCTCACAGGCATCCCATGAATTCTCTTGCTTTAAGCCAAGTGAAAGGCGTCTGTTTTCACAATTAATGCCCAGTACAACTGCTTCTACTTTCTCTGTTAATTTGAGCACATCCCCAGGATGGGCAATACGTTTGGTTCCAGACAGACGAGAAACGTGCAAGAGACCTTCAATACCTGGTTCTAGCTCTATAAAAGCGCCAAAGTGGGTTAGATTCCGTACAACACCTTCATGAGTGGTTCCTACTGCATAGGTAGATAGGAATGCATCATTTTCCCATGGATCACCAGTTAATTGTTTGATCCCTAAAGATATTTTATGAGTTTTACGATCCAAGGATAAGATACAGGTTTCAATAGTATCGCCTATTTTGTAATGTTCGTTGATATCGCGTAAATACTGTGACCATGAAATGTCTAAAACATATACGAAACCCTCCACACCAGGCATGAGCTCTATAAAAAGACCATAATCGGCAATATTGGTTATGGTACCCTTAATAGTAGAGCCTACTTGCACTGTTTCTGGGAGAGAATCCCATGGATGTTCTTCGAGTTGCTTCATACCTAAAGAAATACGCTTTTTATCTTCATTAAAGCCAATTACTACTACACGTACTTTTTGACCAAGCGTGAATAACTCTTCTGGATGGTTGACTCTGCTCCAGGACATATCTAACTTGTGCAGCAACCCATCTACCCCGCCTAAATCAATAAAAGCACCAAATTTAGTTATGTTTTTGACATAACCCTCTAGAATTTGTCCTTTTTCAAGTTTACTCATGATTTCGAGCTTTTGTCCCTCCAGTTTCTTTTCAGTTAAGGCTTTATGAGAGACCACTACATTATCATTGGCATGATTGATTTTAATAACGACTACATCAATGGTTTTACCTACAAACACATCAAAGTCCAAAACAGGCCTGATATCAATTTGGGAACCAGGTAAAAAAGTTTCAATATCACAAACTTCTACAATTAAGCCGCCTTTTGTTCTACGTTTAACAAGACCTTCTAAAACTTGACCATGTTCTAATGCATGTTCTATTTTTTCCCAGGCCCTGACTAATTTTGCTTTTTTACGAGAAAGGACCAATTGACCTTTGGTATTCTCTGTTTCTTCTATATATACCTCAACTTCATCACCTGGCTTTAGTTCAGGCAGATCTCTAAACTCAGAAGCAGCGATTAACCCATCAGATTTATATCCAACACCGACAATAACATCTTTATGGGTGATACTTATAACTGATCCTTTTACTACTTCATACTGACTAATAGCGCTTAAAGTAGCTCCATATAGTTCAGCAATAGCTTCTTTTTCTTGATCTGTATATGCACTGCCTAGCTTACCAGTGTTGTCATATTGATCCCAGTTGAAAACTCCTTCTGTTGCATTCATAAAGGCGAGGTATTGACTTTATTGTTAATTGAAAACAACTTTAAACTATTTGTTTGCGGCTGTTTTGCGTGGTTAAAAAATGAAATTAAATATACACTTCTATCTAAAAGCTATAGGTTGACTACTCAACTTGAGCTTTACAATTCATAAACTTACAAAAAAAATATCAATATTGGCATGCTTTACCATACTGATCTATATTTGGGTGGCCGTATGATTGATGCTACTTAAAAATGATCTATTATAACGTATATAGTAAGGACCAGCGGGGGCGAGTGAACAAAAAGTTACGGTTTCGATTTAAGCCCCCATTTATTATATACGCCTGAATAATATTCCACATGTTTAAACATAGATGCGTTTATTTGTCTCCATAAACGTTATGTCTATGGCACACAAGAGCTCAAACATGGCAGAAGTATTAAAATAGGTGTCAAAGAAGCTTTTGCTGACAAAGGTCAGGAAATACCTAAAGGGGCATTGTTATATGGTATCGTTGCTTTTGGAAAGGAAAGCGTTCTTTACGCTCAGCAATGATCTAACACAGCATATCGTCAAAAGTAAAATAAAAAGAAATAGTAAGTTTTGATGGGGTGAATCAATGACAATGGTTATATAAGATCCTGTATTTGGGATCGAGACAAACCAGTAAGGAAAGTAATATCATCCAAAGGGTAGCCTTTTAGAACCATAGACTTGGCTATGGAAAGGGCTTTTTCCCTTTCTCCCTCTAGCTTACCTTTTTCGAGACCCATTTTTTCTCCTTCTTG
>NZ_JAACGG010000098.1:0-9370 GCF_022810525.1 Candidatus Cardinium sp. cByotN1 | reverse complement strand
AGGGGCGTTTTTTTATATATTATTATGTATAATAATCAATTAAATATACCCCCTTAAGTTGACGTCATTGTGTGAACAGATACATTTTACAGGCAATCTGGTACAATCCCAAGATAGCGCTTTAGTGATTGTATATTTATATCCTCTCTGTTTTCCAGTAATTCATCTAAAATATTTTCTAACTTGTTTTTGCCATGTGGTAATGTTTCTAGTAAATCTTTATAGGTTAAACTATACGGATCATGCATGAGTTGATTAATCAACCGTAAGCTTTGTGCAATGGCTTGCTGGTTTTCTTTGTATCGATATATTTTAGAATTTTGTAGTGATCTGTTTTCTTCTTCCTGTTCCTGAATCTTTTTCCATAGCTCTTCACCGCTTGGAAGACCATCTTCTTGCCATTTTTTTAGTTTAGCTTGCCATTTTTTTAGCTTAATATGTCGTCTATTATTTTTGTTTGATTCATTCAGAATAAAGTATAAAAATTCCTCATATTCTAGTGTTTCCTGACTCAGATAAATTGTCTCTGGTTTATTGTATCTTTCTGCTATGCATTCTTTAAATGCTGCTACTAGAGTGGTATGAGCTTTTAACTTTTTGAGTGAGGCTATTACCTCTTTTTCAGTTGCTTCTGTAGGTTCTTTAAATAACCTACCAAAATTTTCAAAAAAGTTTTTTAGCAGTCTACTATCCTGTTTTTTGGCTACTTTTTTTACTATGTTTTCTAGTATTGACTTGTTGTAAAAGTTAATCCAGAGTTTGTATGGTTGTTTTTCTGTACCGGTTACAGACCATTTAGGACTTCTATCTGCTAGTTTTTTTCTAAACTTAGTGATCTCATCAGGCGATTGTAATGTAGTAATTGTTCTTTCAAAAGACGCTATTTTATCTAGTTTATACGGATTTTTTGTGTAATACCCTTTTTCTTCTTCTTGTTTGTATGCATTTTTATCACATTGATCACATCCATGACAAAAAAGTAGGGCAATGATATAGCTGGAATATTTCTTCAAATTCATTTTTTTAATACTGTTATATTACTTTTGCCTGGAGGACGTTAGCATTTTATAATTTAATTTTATATGTAATCTTGGTGCTACTGATAGTTTCTATAAAACTTCATCAAGATAGTTTTTTATCTTTTTTTTTCCTATTTCCAGGCTTCAATTATTATAAATACGTTTGTTTGCTCATAATCTATGGGGTAGATTGTTTGGTTTTCTGTTTTTTTTGTTGTAAAATTATGGGTTACAGTGCTTTCCCTTTTAATGACTTTAAATCAATATTTTAATATTTATGACAGTTGTATCATACTTAAAGAGTTTTTTTTTCTGTTGCTTAATGGTTACTTTTTTAAGTAGTAAGGTACATGCTAAGATTGCTGATACGTTTGAGCCCTCTTTTCTACAAGGAGAATGGCTCCAATATCAGGTTCATTATAGCTTTATCCATGCTGGTACAGCCACTATGTGTGTGGATGAGCAGTTGCATAAACTCAATGAACATCTTTGCTATAGGGTTCAAGTTGAGGGTAGTTCGAGTAGTACATTGGGGCTGTTAGGTTATAAGTTGTTCGACAGATGGGAAAGTTATCTAGATGCCGATTGCTCCAAAGCACTACGACCCCATAGATGTGTTACACATCTTCAAGAAAATGGTTATGTAAGAAAAGAACAAGTTGATTTTGATTACCAATCCTATCAAGCTAAGATAGAAGTAGCTGAAAGTGCCAATAATATGGAATCTGAAGTTACCTACCATCCCATCTCTACTCCAAGTATTAAAGATTTAATCGGTGGCTATTATGCTTTGCGTTCGATTGATACTCAGAAACTCAAACCAGGTGATAAGCTCAGTGTAACGGTTTTACATGACCAACAACTTTATGAAGATATTGGTATCTTATTTCTTGGGAAGCAGACCATTACTACGAAGCTAGGCAAGACATCAGCCTTGGTTTTTGCACCCTTGGTTCCTATAGAGGGAACTATATTTTCTGGAGAGCATCCAGTGGAAGCATATATTTCCAATGATGTCAACAAAGTTCCTTTGAAATTAAAGGTTAACCTGGTAGTAGGTGCAGTAGAAATAGAGCTTACAGACTATAAAGGTTTGAGAGAGCCTATTCATTTCCAACCATCTTAAGGCTTCAATTTTACAATTTTCTATCTATATGGCTGGCTATCACTATTCTTTTAATTCACTTCGCTCATTATTAGACTCTCAAAAAGTTACTGCTATGGAAGTAATTAAGCAGTTATTACAGCATATTAAAGAACAACAAGATTTAAATGCTTTTGTAAATGTTTATGATCAAGAAATTGTGGAAAATGCTGCTGTAGTCAATCAAAAAATAAAAGAGGGTAAGGGTGGCCCGTTGGCTGGTATGGTCATTGGATTAAAAGATATGGTGGCTTATAAAGATCATCCGTTACAAGCTGGTAGTAAAATTTTGACTAATTATATTTCGCCATTTCATGCAACCGTTACGGAGCGATTGCTAGCAGCTGATGCCTTGATTATTGGCCATCAAAATTGTGATGAGTTTGGCATGGGTTCTTCTTCAGAAAATGCTTATTTTGGTACAGTACTGAATCCTATAGATAAGACAAGGGTGGCAGGTGGTTCTTCTGGTGGATCTGCAGCGGCTGTGAAAGCAAAGATGTGTCATGTTTCTATTGGTACAGATACAGGTGGATCTGTTAGGCAACCAGCTGCGTTTTGTGGTCTTGTAGGGCTTAAACCTTCGTATGGTAGAATTTCTAGACATGGCATAGTGGCTTATGCTTCCTCTTTTGATACCGCTGGTATTTTTGCCCATACGGTAGAAGATTGCGTAAGTGTATTGGAGGTAATAGCTGGTCCTGACGCATTTGATGATACCGCAGTCCGTCAGGAGGTGCCCCATTATACTAGTGGATTATATTACCCAGAGCGTTATAAAGTAGCCTGCTTAGCAGGTACACTTAGCAATGGAGGTTTACAGCCGGAAATAAAAGAACGTACACTAGGTGGTTTGGAACTTTTAAAGCAGGCAGGTCATCAAGTAGATCATGTTCATTTTGAGTTGCTCAAATATGCTTTGCCGACTTATTATATATTGGCAAATGCAGAAGCAAGTACCAATCTTTCCCGTTTTGATGGTATTCGTTATGGCTACCGAAGTAGCCATGCTACTACATTGGAAGAGGTCTACATCAAGACAAGAACCGAAGGCTTTGCTAAAGAGGTAAAAAAGCGGATTATGCTAGGATCGTTTGTGCTGAGTGCATCTCAATGTGAGACACACTACATTAAGGCTTTAAAGGTACGTAACCTGATTAAAAAGGCCATGCAAGATATCTTGAAAGATTATGATTTTATCATACTGCCTACTACTACCACGACTGCTTTTAAGGTGAATAGTTTTGCTAATAATCCATTATCTATGTATTGGAGTGACCTTTATACCGTATTGGCATCAGTGGCTGGTTTACCAGCTATTTCTTTACCAAATGGCGTAGATCAAAAGAATTTACCCATTGGTATTCAAATTATTGGCAACTATTTTCAAGAAGCTAAGTTGCTTACCTTTGCTAAGCATTTTGAGTCGATTGTACAATAGAAATCTTTAAAGTTTTTTAAATCATTTGTATGATATGGAAGTTCCAATTATTAACCAATCGCATCATCCATTGCCTGCCTATGCTACATTAGGAGCTAGCGGTATGGATTTGCGTGCTTTTATTCCTTTTCCTATTTCACTTCCTGTTGGACAAAGGGTGCTCATTAGTACGGGTATTTCCATTGCTTTACCGCAAGGGTATGAAGCGCAAGTAAGGCCACGTAGTGGTTTGGCATTGCACCACGGCATTACTGTTTTAAATAGCCCAGGAACGATTGATGCAGATTACAGAGGTACCATAAAAGTATTACTGATCAATCTTTCTGATCAGCCCTTTATGGTCCAAGATGGCGATAGAATCGCGCAACTAGTGGTAGCTAGCTATGCATCAGTTACTTGGAAAGTAGTATCGATGCTTGATCAAACTGTTAGGGGAGTAGGCGGGCATGGCAGTACAGGAAAAGACTAGACTTCATTGGCCACTTTTTCTATGATTTCATCCAAAAGATCAGATATAGTTCTATAGTCATTAGCAGTTACTAAGTTCGATCGATACTGCTTTATACCTGCCACCCCTCGGAAATAATTGGTATAGTGGCGTCTCATCTCTAGTATACCCGTTCGTTCTCCTTTCCACTCTATGGAGTGTAACAAATGTTTTTTTACTGTTTCAATTCGTTCTGCTACGGTAGGAGGGGGTAGTAGTGTACCGTTTGTATGGTAGTGTTTGATTTCTCTAAAAATCCAAGGATAGCCAATGCTGGCACGCCCAATCATGATGCCATCCACTCCATATTGCTTTTTGTAAGCCACTGCCTTTGCAGGCGTGTCAATATCACCATTCCCAAAGATGGGAATATGAATACGGGGATCTGCTTTTACGGCGCCAATATAGCTCCAGTCTGCCGATCCTTTGTACATTTGTTGTCGGGTTCTTCCATGAATGGTTACAGCTTGCACCCCAACATCTTGAAGGCGTTGTACAACCTCTACAATTCTAATCGATTCGTGATCCCATCCTAAACGTGTTTTAACCGTAACAGGAATGCCCACTTGCTTGACAATTTCTGCAGCCATCGCCTGCATTTTAGGAAGATCTAAAAGAATACCAGCCCCTGCTCCTTTGCAGGCCACCTGCTTAACAGGGCAACCATAGTTGATATCCAATAAAGTAGGCTGGGCCTTTTCTACAATAGCAGCTGCTTCTCGCATGACCTCGATGACATCTCCAAAAATTTGTATGCCAATAGGCCGTTCTGCTTCATATATTTCTAACTTTTTTACACTCTTAGTAGCGTCTCTAATTAGTCCTTCAGAAGAAATAAATTCCGTGTACATCAGATCTGCGCCATGTGCTTTGCATATAGCACGAAAAGGGGGGTCACTAACATCTTCCATAGGTGCCAATAAAAGTGGAAAATCACCTAACAGACAACCGCCAATTTGTAACATAAACTATGTTTTAATATGAATAAGTTTTCCAAGAGGTCTAATAGTTAGTTTGCTACAAAGCTACGTTTAAAATTAGCATTTCCTATGCATAAAGAGATGATTGCTTATGATTGAGCAGAAAAAATAGTTTACAGTAAACATTTATTCAGCTATTTATTGGGTATATAGAGAATATATGCGTAAATTAGCTGTCCTGGCAGTTTATGTCAAAATAGTTGCCCTAGGAGATTATAGATTTTGAAGGGCCTGTAGCTCAGCTGGTTAGAGCGCTACACTGATAATGTAGAGGTCCGCGGTTCAAGTCCGCGCAGGCCCACAAAAGTACAAAAAAGATAGTTATTGTACTTAATGTAGATAGATAAATTTTCCTTGTTGACTTTGTAGCTGCACTTGATGTCTCAGAGCCCATTTCGCATTAATCAAAAATGACCATAAAGCGCTTTATAAAGCAAGTATTTACCATTGCTGTAGGTTTTTTAATTTCCTTATTATCGTTAAGTCTGATAGTTATTTTTATATTTTTAAGATTAACCTCCACAGCTTCTACTAAAGTAGAAAACAATTCAGTTGTATTATTCGATATAAGGGGGCGAGTGGTTGAGTGGATGCCCATTTCATTATTTGGATCCAATGAAAGAATGATCAATTTTAAAGTGGTCCTAAAGGCTATTGATCAGGCAACCCACGATCGTCGTATTTCTGCTATCCATTTAGATTTATCTGATCTGGATGCTGGTTGGGCTGTTCTAGAAGAAATTAGAGAAGCTTTATTGGCTTTTAAACAGCAGGGTAAAACCATCATAGCTTATGCAGATAGCTATACACAAAAGTCCTATTATCTGGCTTCTACAGCAGATGAAATCATACTAAACCCCAGTGGGCTTTTAGCATTTAATGGCTTTTCTGCAACTATTCATTTTTATACAAAATTGTTTGAGCATATTTCTGTAAAGCCTATCATATTCCGTGTTGGTGCCTATAAAAGTGCAGTAGAACCTTTTTGTTTGACTAAAATGAGTCAAGAGAGTAAAAAGCAAACAAAGGCATATCTGGATGCTTCCTATGAGCACTTTTTAACCAAGGTAGGTAAGGCTAGAGGTATAACGGTTTCGGCACTCAAAGAACATGCCCTTAACCTTTCAGCTGTATTGCCTAGTGATGCCCTTTGTGCTGGCTTTATTACTAAAGTCGGCTATGCAACGGATGCTAAAAAGTTGCTAAAAGAAAAACTAAAATCTCCTGACTTGGTAGGCTATAAGCCTTATGTTGCTTCAGAAAGCTCATCTAATTTGAATCATAAAATTGCCGTTGTAGTTGCTGAAGGACAGATCATCGAAAGATCAAGTAGCTTAGGTTATGTGGGTGCGCATGATTTTGTTAAAACGCTAAAGGCTATTCAACAAAACAGTAGCATAAAAAGTGTAGTATTGCGCATTAATTCACCAGGTGGTAGTGTTATTGCTTCAGATATTATGTGGAATGCAATAAAAGAGCTTACATCCGTTAAGCCAGTTGTGGCTTCTATGTCTAATGTAGCTGCTTCTGGTGGGTATTATATTGCTGCTCCCTGCAACTATATTTTGGCTCAGCCTACTACTATCACAGGTTCGATTGGTATCTTTGGTCTGTTATTTGATCCAGCTGAATTGATGAATAAAATAGGCATTAACAGTGATGTGGTCAAAACAGCTCCTTCTGCAGATTTTTTATCTCCTAGATTAAGTTGTTCTCAGCAAGAGTCTAAATTTATGTATAAAATATTACAGGCAGGTTATGATGATTTTTTACGCAAGGTGTCCAGTGGGCGTGGGCTAAGCTTGGCTTGTGTAGAAGCATTAGCTGGTGGTAGGATATATACGGGTTCAGCAGCCCAAAATAATGGTCTAGTAGATGAATTGGGTGGATTACAAGCAGCTATTGCTAAAGCAGCCGATTTAGCTCAATTGACCCAAAAGTATACTATTTGTTATTTTCCTCGCCCTAAAACAAAATTGGAACAATTGCTAAGCTATACTACTAATAATCTGCAAATTCAGCTATTAGATTCTCTTGTGCAAGCATATCCTATACTGCATCATTACCAAGTTTTATCTAAGTCTTATGGGTTACAAGCAATGCTTCCTTATAGACTTCATATTGAATAGTATATTTCTTGGTCGTTTTACTACCATTCATTAGCTAAAATGCTAACCGGGCTTTGTTTGCTATTTGCTTGAGAAACTTGTTTTTTCTATTTTTGTAGGAGGGTCGTTTTTCTCCTGTTTTTTACGGATGTGGCGGAATTGGTAGACGCGCTAGACTTAGGATCTAGTACCGTAAGGTGTGGGGGTTCGAGTCCCTTCATCCGTACTTTTTTGTATGTTTTTATTAGTTAGTCTAAAAGTAGTTGCTTTTTATCTTATTCTTTATAAATCTGTTTTACCTTGGATATTCAGTTTAACAAGATTAATCCCAACCATGGGGTTATTTCGATTATATTACATGAGCCTGATTACAAGTCAGCTGTTGAAAAAAAACTAAAGCATTATGCTCAAACGGTTCGTTTAAAGGGGTTTAGATTGGGGGCAGCTCCTGTAGATCTGATTAGAAAGATGTATGGTCCTTCTATTCTTGCTCAAGAACTGAATACAATCGCTGTAACTGCTTTAAAAGATTATATTGTACAAGAGCGTATTCCTATTTTTATAGAGCCTCTTTTTATCACACCTGCTCAAGAAATAGATTGTACCACCCAAGATACATTTACTTTCTCTTATGAAGTTGGCTTAATGGAAGAACGTTCTATTGCATTAGGTCCTGATATTTCTGTTACTGAGTTTGAAGTAGATCATGTGGATCCTAAATTAGTAGATGAATTTTTACAGGCGTTGCAGATTGTTCATGGTCAAGCTGTTCCCCTTGAAGAAACTACCAAGGAAGCTATATTATATGGGTCTCTCACAGATAGTAAAGGGGAAGTTGGTTTAGATATTCGTATATCTGTTATGCACGTTCCTGATCATTTAAGTGCTCCCCTAATAGGGCGTCGTGTTGGTGATAAAGTAACCATAACAGAGGAGATGTTACAAAGCCATTTTACCGCTCTTTTAGGTATAAGTTTTGCTGAGTTGACTACCTTTAAACGGTATAAGTCTGCTTGGCCAGCTATTTTTACGATTGCCAAGATTGCCCATGTTGTTCCAGCACCTATTGAGCCTCCTCTTTTTGACCTTGTATTAGGAGAAGGGGTTGCAACCACTGAAACTGCATTTAGAGAAGCTATTGCTAAAATTATTTTATTCGACAAACGTACGGAAGCACGTCATGCGTTCTATGAGGACCTACGCAAAGAACTTTTTAAACATAATCCAGTTCATTTACCAGAATCTTTTCTTAAAAAGTGGCTTGCTTTTAATAATCCACAGTCAACGCTAAAGCAAATAGAAGATTACTATGATGCTCATGAAGAAACTTTAAAGTGGGAAATCTTGCTAGGTAGCATAGTGCGTCAAAATGATCTGGCTGTTAGTTCTTCAGATATAGTAGATGAAACCAAGCGGGCTTATCTCGATTATGCCCATAGCAGTGGTTTAGCGTTAGAAGCTAATGATGATATGGTTCATGCAGGTGCGCTTGCTTTTCTAAAAGGGAAGGAAGGGAATCAATATTATGCTAAGATGCATAATCACTTGAGCAACGATAGGGCTATCAATTTTATAAAGGAACGTATTTCGGTAGTACACAAAACAGTTACTGCGCAAGCCTTTGATTTAACTAGGTAGTCAGGAAGTAGTAAAGCACTATTTTGTTAGCATTAAAGTCATTAGACAAGCCTCTTGCAAACCTTAAATCAATCTATTTCAGGAAGATAGACAACTATATCCATCTAAGACTATGGCGGTTCTAGGAAAAAAGCCTCTTGTAGAATAGTTGCAATAAGTAATCACGTATTAGCATTGATTAGAAAAACAGTTTTTTTGAACCCACTAAACGGGTAAGTTCTGTTTTTCCAGCTTTAATAGGTGATTACCAAATCTTTTTACATAGGGGTTGACTTTTTTCTCCACTTTTTTAGTATCTGTTCATGACTAGTAAAAGATGAATATTTTAAAGCTACTTTTTGCTTGATCAAAAAGTAGCCAAACAATCAAGCGCTGATAAAAAGTACCTGTTCAAGTCAGTGGCAAATAAGATGTTTTTAACTTACTTTTTTCGTATCCGTTCACGACTGTGGTTTTTCTTCGATTATATTTAGCAACTCTTTGGTTTGCGTTGACGCAATTAGTAGAAAATGAATTTTTGTTGTTACTTTTTTCTTGATAAAAAAGTAACCAA
>NZ_JAACGG010000097.1:0-5845 GCF_022810525.1 Candidatus Cardinium sp. cByotN1 | reverse complement strand
CTACCTGCAATCCATCCCGGCAACTGTTTTTCTTTTCATCTGTAAACTGCGCTTTCTGATCGCACTTTTTTCAAAGGGCGCGTTTTTTTCTAGCATAAGCCATAGTGGTGAACGGAAACTTTCACTTTAACTCAAATTTTGGATATACAGATACTAAAATAATAACTTATTGAGAATAAACACGAGAGAACCTTTTTTGGAAAATTCCACTTTATTTAGTTAATTGCTCCTATTAACGGGTATAAACTGGCCATTTTAGAATTTTATGGAATCATTTACCCAAATAGAACTCATTTTGTGGCTATGCAACCGGCTCATCTAATTAAATGAGCCATTTGAATAGCGCCTCGGCTAACCTAAAAGGGAAGCTATTAGGTTCTATCTGATCATTTACTTCCTAAAAAAATACCTTTACTTAAATGGTCACAAGCCCAACAAGTTTTTCTTTGCTTTATTTTTTTCTACATGGCGTCTAAATTAGGTGATTTCATTAAGTACTCCATAAAAGTAGGGTCTAAAACCCTAGATGCAACCTATCCTATCAAGTCTATAATAGTGGATAAAAGAATCAATAAAATTCCCTATGCCAAAATAGTGCTATATGATGGTGATCTGCAGACGCAAACTTTTACCATAACCAATGACAAAATTTTTACCATAGGCGCTGCTATTTCTATAAAAGCCGGTTATAATGATAGATTAGATCAACTATTTGAAGGTGTAGTGGCCAAATTGTCAATTCAGTCTAGAGCAATGGGATTATCTACCCTGACCGTAACTTGCAGAGATATGGCTTATAAGACTACTCTTGTCCCCAAAACCTTGCATTTTGAAAAATGCAAGGATAGTGACCTTTTCAAAAAAATTTTAAGTAGCTATAGTGGTTTAAGCCATAAAATTGAAGCCACAACTATTGTACATGAAAATATGGCACAACATGAAATATCAGATTGGGATTTCTTGAATATTCGCGCCGAAGCAAATGGGCAAATTGTCATAGTGAATGATGGGGTTATTTCAGTTAAAACACCTAAAACAACTGGCCAAGGTTCTTTTACCTATACTTATGGAAAAGACTTTATTGATTTTGATGCTGAAATAGATGCAAAAGATCCATGGGCAGGGGCAACTACCCTCTCTTGGGATAGTAGTAAGCAAAATAAGGTTACTGAGAAAGCAAGTGATCCGGGAGAACAGTCTATGGGTGATATTTCTTATAAAAAATTAATAACTGCTGCCCAAAAAAGTGCGATTGCTATGTCGCACGGTGGTCTATTAGATCCTTTAGAAATAAAAACCTTGGCAACTGGATTACTCAACCGGAGTAGAATCGCTAAAATAAAAGGCACTGCCACCGTCGCAGGTAATGCTGCAT
The DNA here is from genome assembly GCF_022810525.1 of Candidatus Cardinium sp. cByotN1. Classification (NCBI taxonomy): domain Bacteria; kingdom Pseudomonadati; phylum Bacteroidota; class Cytophagia; order Cytophagales; family Amoebophilaceae; genus Candidatus Cardinium; species Candidatus Cardinium sp. cByotN1. The sequence goes on along the minus strand of NZ_JAACGG010000097.1, from coordinate 4,470 downwards.
TACGTCATGATGGACTTATCACCCTTGAAAAAGGGGCAAATCACTTCTCAGGAAATGCTTATGTATCTGGTATTCAGCATATTATATCAGATGGCACCTGGCAGACCACGCTAACGCTAGGGCTAGATGCGCAGCGTTATATGCACAAATATCATGACATTGGTTCACTCCCAGCAGCAGGCATGATGCCACCTATACATGGACTACAACTTGGTGTTGTCAAACAAATTACACAAGACCCTCAAAAAAGTGATCGAATTTTAGTGCATCTTCCTTTGGTGCAAGATAAACCCAAAGAGGGTATTTGGTGTCGATTGGCTTCATTTTATGCTACGCAATCATCAGGTGCTTTTTTTATTCCGGAATTGGAAGATGAAGTGGTAATAGGTTTTCTTAATGACGATATACGCTTCCCTATTATTTTAGGTTCTCTGCATAGTAGTAAACACAAACCACCTAAAACAGTTGACCCTAAAAATTCTTTTAAGTCTTTTGTTTCTAGGGAAAAATTAGAGTTTACCTTTCATGACGATAAAGAAGGTCCTGAAATCATTATTAAAACAGCAAAAGGAGGCATCATTCAGATATCAGATAAGAAAAAAAGTATTGAAATGGTAGATCAAAATGGCAATAAAGTTATTTTAAGTAACGACGGGATCAACCTAACCAGTAGCAAGGATATTAATTTAAATGCAAGTGCCAGTATTACGCTAAAATCAGGGAAAGATGTTATCATAAGTGGTACGCAAAATGTAAACTTGAAGACTATGAATATCAATGCACAAGCTTCTATGAAAGCCATCTTAAGTGGTAATGCTAGTACGGAAGTTAAATCTGGTATGGCAACCATTATCAAAGGTACAACCGTACTGATCAATTAATAATTGATACCATTATTTTGTAGATTTTTCACTCACATCATACAGAACCTAACACTATGCCACCTGCAGCTGTATTATTAAACAAACATATGTGTCCTATGATCACCCCAGGTGTCCCCCCTATTCCCCATGCTACGGGAGGAATGATTATGCTAGGCTGTCCAACTGTTTTAATAGGTAAATTCCCTGCAGCAAGAATGGGAGATACGATGCTTTGCAATGGCCCGCCACCTCATCCAGATACCATTGTAAAGGGATCCCTAACGGTTCTAATAGGTAAAAAACCAGCCGCTCGGTTAGGCGATACAACAGGTATGGGGGGCATGATATTGCAAGGATGCCCTACAGTAATAATTGGTGGCTAAAATCAAACTAATCAAGCGTTCATATGGAAAATGACCCTAATTTCTTAGGTAGAGGATGGAAATTTCCACCTTCTTTTAACCATCATAGCAGTACAGTAGAAATGGTAAAAGGGTTAAATGATATCAAAGAAAGTTTAATCATTCTAATGCGTACCAGAATAGGTGAGCGCATTATCGAAGATAAATATGGTTGTGATCTGACCCCACTAGCCTTTCAACAACTTGATCTTAACTTGGAAACCTTTATGGTAAATAACATTAAGCAAACCATTGCTGAACATGAGCCTAGAGTGGAAGTGCTTGATGTTAAATTGACCGCGCCAAATGACGGAGAAGGAGCTATCGATATTAACATACACTATAAAGTTAAAAACTTAGATATAGAAGCAACGATCCAATATGGCTATCATCCTATTTATAACAAATAGCTATGAACAATACGCCACTAGAACTTGATTATCCTTTTTTAAAGGAACAGGGAATAGCTTATATTCAACAGTTAGCCGGCAAAAAGTGGACTGACTATGGAGATCATGACCCTGGGATCACCATTTTAGAAGTACTGTCCTTTGCCATTATGGATCTAGAATATAGAACCAACTTCTATATAGAAGATATATGGGCTAAAGATCCTGATGTAATAGACAACCTCAATGAACAACCATTCTATAAGGCCGAAGAGATTCTTCCGTGTAATCCACTAACTAAGTGGGATTTTTTAAAAATCGTGCTAGATGTTCCAGGTGTCAAAAATGCCAATATCTTCTTAAGCGATGGGCCAAAAGAAGTCAAAGGTGGTTATAAAATTTTTGTGCATGTAGAAGAACGTATCAGTCATACACCAGAAGAAAAAGAAGTATTGCATGTAATCAATAAAAGATTATGTGCACACAGGAATCTATGTGAAGATTTCTTTCTTGTCCAACCCATGGAAACATTGCCTATTGGCATTAAAGCGACCTTTGAGGTGGCTAATTGCTTGGCTTATGAAGAGGGTGAAACAATCATTGCTCAAATATTATTTGCTTTCCAAGAATTTCTCTCGCCACGTATTACCTTTTATAGTATTAGCCAATTACTAGAAAAAGGTAGAACTATAGATCAAATTTTTACCGGACCACTCTTAACCCAAGGTTTTATAGATGAAGAAGAATTAATTTACTTAAAAAGCAAATCTAGAATCTATGCAGTTGAGCTTTTAGAACAGGCCACTAAAATGGGCAATATTAAAAATGTGCTAAAGTTTGAACTATTTATTAATGACGGAAATACAAGTACAAGTAGCCTTACCATACCTGTTTTACCAGACCGATCTTTAGTACTGGATATTCCACAAAGTGAAATTATCCTTTATTACAATGGTCTACCGATCAGTACAGACTGGAAGAAGGTTATGGATATGCTTGAAGATATAAAAGGAAGGGGTACTTTAACAAAAGCCTATCTACAAGCAGAAGATATCTTTGTTTTAGAAGGCAACTATAGAAACTTAGAAGACCATATTTCTATACAGCAAGATTTTCCTTTACTCTATAATGTAGGACATGAAGGATGTACACCTTCTGAAAAACCTGAAAATCAGGCTAAAGCAAAGCAATTAAAAAGCTATCTAATGTTTTTTGACCAGCTTTTTGCCAATTATTTGGGTCAATTATCGAATATCAAACACACTATGGCCATCTATAGCCAGGATTATAATAAGCCTAATGGTCGTTTACCTTTAGATGTACCTAGAATGGAGACCATTATAAAACAACCTACTCCAGAGACAGATCCAGGTAATGATATTGAATTTGTCATACAAAGAAAGTATTTAGACCTAAAAAAGGAAGATGTTAATCTATATGATACAGACAAAAAACAAACTAGTGAAACAGAAAAAACCTACTATTCTTACATAAATCGAGCATTAGAAAGTGATATTCGAAGCTTAGATAAGCGATCAAGGGTATTAGACCATTTGTTAGCTTATTTTGCAGAGCGATTTACCATCTACTCCCTTCACCTTTATCCTAAAAATGAAGAGCAACGACTGGATGAATTTAATAACAATAAAGCACTTTTTCTAAAGGATTACATTGATATCAGTAAAAACAGAAACCGAGCGGGTCATATAACCATGAATGAGATCAATCACTCGATCAACCATGTTCCATCCGGTTTTAAGCAACGTATCTATCGTAATTTAGGTATTAAAAGCTTAGAAAAATGTTTTTTACATCAGATAGTCAAGGACAATATGTATCTAGAAAAACAATCTACACAGTGGAATTTGGATATTTTTCTAGGTAAGAATTCTCAAACAGAATATGATGATCTATTGATCTTTAGGGGAAAATATCAAAACATCCAATCGTTAGTTATGTCTTATGGCATCAATGAAGAATATTATAATATTATCAAAACAGGCAACGACACCTATAGCATTTTACTTTATATAGACAAAGTAAAAAAGCAGACTATTGAGCTAGTGACTGGTAGTGAATCACTTAGTAACATTGAGCAAGCAGAGGCTATGGTACAACAAAGTGTAGAATTGTTTAGAAAGTTGAGTAAAGCATGCGAAGGCTTTCATTTAATAGAACATATTTTGCTTAGAAGCGATAATACCTTAACAACAGAAGAAGATCCTTATTCGTTTATCATGACCATGGTATTCCCTGCATGGCCAGCCAGATTTCAAAAATCTTTATTTAGACATGCTGTAGAAGAAATGGTTATCATGGAAGGTCCAGCGCACATATTTACCAATATTTTATGGTTAGACTTTCAAGATATGGAAAACTTTGAAAAGGTCTACAAATCATGGATACAATTAAAAACTAATCCTAACGCTGACAAAACAGAAACAGATGCAGCAGGCAAGGTGTTGATGGACCTTATAGAATCGCATACGAAAGCAACAGTACCTGAGCCACCAATAACGGCAACTTAGAGGAAATTTTTTATCAAAGTCGAGAACAGATACCATTGTATCCGTTCACGACTGTGGTTTTTCTTCGATTATATTTAGCAACTCTTTGGTTTACGTTGACGAAATTAGTAGCAAATGAATTTTTGTTGTTACTTTTTTCTTGATAAAAAAGTAACCAAAAAATCAAGCGCTGATGAAAAAAGTAGCTGAAAGCTTCGTTTACAGCTGGAAAAACAGGAGCCTACCTGCAATCCATCCCGGCAACTGTTTTTCTTTTCATCTGTAAACTTCGCTTTCTGATCGCACTTTT
>NZ_JAACGG010000096.1:0-3605 GCF_022810525.1 Candidatus Cardinium sp. cByotN1 | reverse complement strand
ACTAATTGCGACAACGAAAACCAAAGAGTTGCCAAATATAATCGAAGAAAAACCACCGTCGTGAACGGATACACCTATTGAGCCCTATGGGAGGGCACAATAGGTAAACAGACTTGAACGGCTTATCGAGTTGTTCCATAAGGATCTCTTTAGGCAAATCGCACAAAAGCAACTAACAACCCGTATGTATAAAAGTAAAAACCTTTTTTCCCTCTTTAACGCACTGATTATGATACCTTGCAGCATATTTAGATAGTAGAATTTTATAATCTTGAATTTGCCCTTTTTCTTTTTTATTTTTTAATTCCTGTTTTAATAATTCACTTACACCTAATTTACCCTCTACTCCTGTAGAAACAATCAATATGGCCTCTTGATAATCAATAGGATCTATAGCTAACCATTCTTCTAAAAATGATGGCGGTATACCACCCTCTTGATCATCATAGGCTCTGGACTTCATACCTATTTGACTAGTTTTAGGAAATTTTTCTAGTGTCAAACAACCATAAAAGTTAGGGGTTAAAATCCAGTTAATTTGTTCTTTATTGGTGTCGACAATATTTTTTTCAGATGTTGGATAACAATCTGCTGCATGAAAACATGCCTGATGCTTGGCAACATGAAAACGCAACCTACTTAAACCTAACTTAGTAATAATACAATGATCTTCATGCAATTTATCTTCTGAATCATTAACCTCTGACCAAATGGGATGATTTTGATTATCTTCCTTTTCTTCAGGTTTATCAGGGCACGACGAGCCCAACAAACACAATGGAATAACCAACAATGACTTGACTAAGGGTGATAACAAGCATGTAAAATAACGCATAAGTAAATGGAAAATGTTTAAATATATGGGGAAAAATTAAAAAATATAACTTGCAACGAAACTGAAATTAAATTTTAAGTCTAAAAAAACAAGTTGCATACAAAGATAGGCTTTTAGCTTGTAAGATTTCTCTTTTGCAAAGTTAATAGATGAAAATCTATAAACTAGAAGATAGGCGCTGGTTTTTTAGAAAAAAAAACGTAACATTGTGAGGTATTGTTTACTTATCGACAAGATTTTCCTATATCGGTAGGTTTGCTAAAAGGGCCCATAGCTCAGTCGGTTAGAGCATCTGACTCATAATCAGCAGGTCCCAGGTTCAAGTCCTGGTGGGCCCACATTGGTTGTCTAGTTTTATTTATTTTATTTAGACTACTTGCTTGTTCATATTAAGCCCTAATAGCCATCTTTTCTATTGTGTTGTCCCATACCCATGACGATGCTCCGATTGCCATTTATGACAGTGGTGTAGGTGGTTTGGCGATTGCTCAAGCAATCCAAGCATTGTTACCAAATGAATCCATCCATTACATTGCCGATACTAAAAACTTGCCTTATGGTGAAAAGTCATCCATAGCACTATGTGGCTATATCAGGCAAGTGGTCAACTTTTGTTTAAGCAAACGCTATAAACTCTTGGTAATTGCTTGTAACACTGCCACCGCTGCTGCAGATCATTTTTTGCCATCTTATCTTAAAACGATAGGGCAGGCAATCGATACGATTAACGTTATTGATCCAGTAATCAACTACATCCATTCAGCAAACCGTTATAAATATATAGGGCTTATAGGCACAAATTATACCGTAGCACATGGCATCTATCCAGAACGATTTCAAACAGCCGGCATCAAGCTTAGTGCGTTAGCTACTCCCCTACTGGTTCCTATGGTAGAAGCTTCTTTTAATAGTGGTAAGGTGGACCACCTGTTATTAGATCATTATCTCAACCAAATTATTGCTCCGCATTTAGATGCACTGATTCCAGCCTGTACCCATTATATATTTTTGAAAAAAGCACTAAAAAAAATTTTAAGCACACGTTATGCAAAAAAGATTGAAGTCATAGATGTGGCAAAGCTTACCGCATTAGCGGTCCAACAGTTACTCACTGCACGTAATCTGTTGAATAACACGAATCAAAAACCACCTGATTGTTTTATGGCAACCGCACTTACCTCAGCTTTTAAAAATGCTAGTAAAAAACTATTTGGACAAATGCCTGTAGCCATTAACTTAAAAGGCTATACCCAATCCGCCGTTAGATGCTTATCTAAGCGTAACGTCTTACCTCTCTGAGCCTAATTTGAAAAGAGAAACTGAACTGTTTTGTTCATTTTTAGCACAATTTATAATCATATAATACTGCATTCCGCTTATTGGATACCTTAGCCTATTGTCTAGCGCTTCAAGTATAAACCTAGTTACGAGAACTATACTAATGATTAGCCATTAAAAAATAAATAGCTATTAGCTGCAGGTATATTAAGTTATTTTGTAAATTGTGAACCATAGAATGGTTTTTTTATTTTATATCAGTAACCTCTATTGAAACATACAAAACGGACCAACATGCAAATAAAAAATAAGAACTATATGATAGGCTTATTGACCCTATCCTCGTTGGGAATTTTATATTATGGTTTTTTATTCCTTAAAGGTCACAATATATTTTCTAAATATAATGATTATCAAATTTTTTATCCTGTAAATAAAAACTTGTGTGTTTCTGCTCCTGTTAAACTAAAAGGCCACGTAGTAGGCATGGTTACAAAAGTAGAAATCAAGCCTAAGCAAAATTATGGTACATTGGTTACCATTCAGTTAGATAAACAATTTCCTCTGACCCACACTAGTAAGGTTATGTTGAATAATGCAGGTATGATGGAAGGAAATGCTTTGGAAATTGAGTTGAATAAAGGAAATCCCATCACTAGAAATGATATTATCACGGGCCAATTTCACCCAGATTTTAATGATATTGATATTAAGGCAATGACGGCACAGGTAGCCACTGTGACCCAGAATCTTATCAAGACTACTGAAGGTGTTAATGCCATTCTAGTTAACCTTGAAAAAACAAGTTATACCTTAAAAACTGCGGTCAAAGGGCTCGAGCAAAACATAGGCACCATTGCAAAACATATCATTGCTATTTCTTCTCCATTGGCTGATTCAAAAATAGGTATACCGGCTATGCTCCCTGTTATGCATGACCTAATTTTGGAAGTAAGGTCAATTCCTGTTCAAGAGATCTCTTATAGGATTAACAATATGCTCAAAGATGTAGAAAAATTAATACGAACCACTTCTAGCGATACTGGAACGCTTGGGTTATTTATGCATGATCCATCATTTTATCATAATATTAATTATGGTATAGAGAATTTGAACAAATTAATTTTTGATCTAAAAAAGCGACCTTGGCGTTATGTACATTTTTCTTTATTTGGGAGAAAAAAATAAGAAAAAAGCATTGTCCTACCGCTAGCGTATACACTGTTGTATAACATATCGATTAAGTACCGTGGTTAGGTTAGGCAAAAAAGAAAAAAATGGGCATCTGTTCATCAAATTGGTAAAAAACTTTTTTTATATCACTTTTTGCTTGATTAAAAGTACCTGTTCAAGTCAGTGGCAAATAGATGTTTTTAACTTACTTTTTTCTTGATAAAAAAGTAAGCAAAAAATCAAGCCCTGGTAAAAAGTTGCGGAAAGCTCTCCTTACAGCTGGAAAAACAGCATCCACCCTCCAACATCCATTGCAGCT
>NZ_JAACGG010000095.1:0-11841 GCF_022810525.1 Candidatus Cardinium sp. cByotN1 | reverse complement strand
TTTCCGCTCATCCAATGGCTTATGCTAGGAAAAATCGCGCCTTTTTTTTCATCAGCACTTGTTTTTTTGGCTACTTTTTGATCAAGCAAAAAGTAGCTTTAAAAAATTCATTTTTTAACATTGTCAGGAACAGATAGTCTGGAATAGCGTGCACGAAAGAACAGAAAGTTACGGTTTCGACTCAAGCCTAACACTTATTTTTTATTACTGGATCAGCTTACCTACTCTGGCCAATCATCCCTTACGTTTCTGCTAAAGCTTCTGCACCACTTGTAATTTCTGCTAATGAGTTTGTAATCAATGCTTGTCTAGTTCTATTATAACTAATACGCAATACTTTTAAAAGCTCATCTGCGTTATCGGTTGCTTGGGTCATGGTAGCCATTCTGGCAGCATGCTCACTAGCACTAGATTCAACCAGCATATGCATCATTTTATGTTTGAGTATTTCAGGAATAAGCTGTGCGATCAATAGTTCCTGTGAAGGCTCATAAATATAGTCAAGGGATCGAGTAGAAGAGGGGGGAGTATCTGTTGCTAGATCTAGATTAGGTAAAAAAGGTAAGAAAGGTACTATGACTACTTCTTGTTTGGCCGAATTTTTAAAAGCAGTATAAGCTAATACAATTTCAGTATAATGGTTTTGCTCAAAGGCTTCTATACAATAGGTAGACAGCTGACTACTGGCCTGATCGTTTGCTTTTTCTACAAGGTTAACATAGCGCTCTATAAGCGGTATATCATACTTTTTAAAAAACTGATGGACTTTTTTTCCAATAACCAGCACCTCTATGGTAGTAGATGCCTTTTTTTGGCGGGTTGTAATATATTCATTCGCTGCTCTGAGCACATTTTTATTAAAAGCACCACATAACCCTCGATTCGAACCCATTACTACTACTAATAACCGTTGCCCTATTTTGGCCTTTGTTAAAGGATGCGTTAGCTGACCCTCATCTATAGCTTGTAGAAGCCTATGCAACAATCTGTTATATGCTCTTGTATAGACTTTTAAAGGCAACAGCACTTGTTGAATCTTATGCAATTTTGAAGCAGACACCATTTTCATAGCTTGGGTGATTTGCTGGGTAAAGCCTATCAGGTTTATGCGGTCTACTACTTCCTTAAGATGTGCCATAGTGATTAATCCGAATATTTTCGTAAAAGAGGTTCCGCTACCTTTACCAGTAGCTGAATGATTGAATCTTCCCATGCGCCTTCTGCAATGGTTGAGAGCATGGTAGGATGTTGGGCACGCAATAAGTCTAAAAATTGTTTTTCAAATATTTTTACTTGATTGAGTGGTACGCTATCTAAATATCCATTCATGGCTATATATAAAATGGCTACTTGTTCTTCTACAGCCATTGGGGCGTGTAAGTTTTGTTTCAGTATTTCTTGATTCTGACGTCCTCTCTCAATCGCTCTTTTGGTAGTAGCTTCTAAATCAGAGCTAAATTTTGAAAAAGCTTCTAGCTCAGCAAACTGGGCTTGGTCTAATTTTAGGGTAACAGCTACTTTTTTAATAGCTTTAATTTGCGCAGCACCGCCAATGCGAGATACAGAAATACCCACATTAATGGCGGGTTTAATGCCTGCATTAAATAAATTCATTTCTAGAAATATTTGCCCATCTGTAATTGAAATAACATTGGTAGGAATATAAGCAGATACATCGCCCATTTGGGTTTCTACAATAGGCAGTGCGGTGAGTGATCCTCCTCCTTTGACCTGACCGATTAAGGCATCTGGCATATCATTCATAGCAGCAGCCATGCCATCATTGGCAATAATGCGTGCTGCACGCTCTAATAAACGAGCGTGCAAGTAGAAAATATCACCAGGAAAAGCTTCTCTACCAGGTGGCCTCCGTAACAATAGCGATAACTCTCTATAAGCAACAGCTTGTTTCGAAAGATCATCGTAGATGATTAATGCATCTCTACCTGTATCTCTAAAAAATTCACCAATAGCTGCTCCTGCAAAAGGTGCAAAGGATTGCATGGGTGCAGAAGCAGAAGAGGGGGCTGCTACAATGGTGGTATAGGCCATAGCACCATGTCTGGTTAATGTTTCTACTACACCGGCTATAGCAGATGCTTTTTGACCAATGGCTACATAAATACAATAAATGGGTTTGCCTTGTTCGAATAACCTACGCTGATTGATAATCGTATCGAGTGCAATGGAAGTTTTGCCAGACTGCCTGTCACCAATAATTAGTTCTCTTTGTCCTTTACCAATAGGAATCATGGCATCAATGGCTTTTAATCCTGTTTGGAGGGGGCTATTTACCGGTTGACGGTAAATCACACCAGGGCCATTTCGTTCTAGAGGCATTTCAAAAGTTTCTCCAACGATAGGACCATGGCCATCTATGGGTAAACCAAGGGTATCTACCACACGTCCCAGTAATCCTTCACCTACTTGAATAGAGGCGACATGTTTGGTTCTAGTGACTACATCTCCTTCCTTGATAGAATTTGCTTCGCCTAAAATAACGGCACCTACCATATGCTCTTCTAAGTTTAAAGCCAATCCTTTAGCCCCATTTGAAAAAAGAAGCAATTCCCCTGCTTGTGCATGTAAGAGACCATAGATCCGGACTACACCATCACCCGATTGAATCACTATGCCGGTTTCTTCTAGTTCAGCTTCGGTTTTAAAATTAGCTAATTGTGCTTTTAGTATTGCCGTAACCGCATCTGTATTGATTTGTGCCATTTGTTTAGTTATAATTTGGTCTGCTGACTGGCTTTCTTTCGAAATACTAATTTGACTGCCAATTGGCAGTTGGATCGAATGCTTAAATTACGTTTAGTAGATTGCAGCTTTGTGAGCTGTGTAAACAGTTTTGCAGACCATGCAGATAATTTTTTATAGTTCTATCTAGTTTTAATGCGCCGATTTGAAGCATATAGCCTCCGATAATAGAGGGGTCAATTTGTTGTTCCATTAAAACTTCTTCACAAGGTACCCACTTTTTTACCTCTTCTACCATTCGTTTCATTAAGGGTTCTGGTAGCGGAATAGCAGTGGTTAAAATAGCAGATTGGATCCCCATATGAGCATGGTAGGCTATGGAAAAAGCACTTAAGATTTCTTTTAGTAAACCAATTTGATGGTGGTCTATAATGAGTTCAATAAACCTCCATAACATGGGATGGAGGTTTTGCTTACAAATGGTTTTAAGCAAATGCTGTTTCTCAGAACGAGGTATGGTAGGATTATTGAGTAGGCTATTGAGCGTAGGATGACCCTTAAACTGATTTTGCAAAAAAGAAAGATCACTGATGATGCTTTTAAGTGCGCCATTTTGAATGGCTTGGGCTAAAAAAAGGTTAGCATATCGTACTGCTATCTTATTGTTTTTTAACATAAATCAAGCTTTTGTCTCCATTAAGTGGCTGCATTTTTATTTCCCATAAGCCGCTCTATTAGTTCCCATTGCGCCCCATTTTGACTGAGTTCTTTGACCAATAATTTTTCTGCAACTTGTACTACTAATGACCCAACATTGGCTTTTAATGTTTCAAGCGCACGTGCTTCCTCTCTAGTAATTTCGATTTTAGCTGCTTTTAATAAATGTTCTTTTACCACTAAGGCCTCTTGATGTGCTTGGTCAATAATGGCTTGTTGGGTGGCCAATGCTTGGCCAATAATCCGCTCACGTTCTGTGTGAGCTGCTTCTATTAACCTAGCTCGGTCATCATCTGCTTGCTTAATTAATAGCTGGGCTTGCGTGATTTTAGCCACAGCATGGGCTACCTCATCTTCTCGTGCTTGCACAATGGCTAAAATGGGCCTCCAAGCAAATTTAGATAATATCAAAAGGACTACTAAGAATGTAGTAGTTTGCCAAAATATAATGCCAAAATCGGGCGTTATTAAATTCATAACAACTAGGATTGTAGAAGAACAGGCTGGGTTGCCTGCTCTAGAAGAAATGCTATTTGGTAGCGATCAAAAGACAAACCAATACACCAAAAAGCGCAACACCTTCAACTAGTGCACAGGCAATAATCATAGCCGTTTGAATCTTTGAACTCATCTCTGGCTGTCTGCTTATAGCTTCCATAGCAGAGGAGCCAATTTTACCAATGCCAATGCCTGCACCTAGTGCAATGATGCCTGCACCAATACCAGCACCAGCATATGATAAAGTCATATCTAATAAAGCCAACATATAAAATTTCGTTTAATCGTTAAAGACGTTAGACAAATATACATAAAAAGTAATCAAATTTAACCATTTTAATGGCTAATGTCTTCCTTCATCAACAGCCTGTCCAAAATAAATAGCAGAAAGTAGTGTAAAAACATAGGCTTGCAAAAATGCAACCAGTAACTTTAATAAAAACATAAAAGTACCAAAAGGTAGGCTGACTAAAAAGCCTATCGAGATACTTTTCATGGTAAAAATAAGCCCTATAATGCTCAATAAGATAATATGGCCTGCCGTAATATTGGCAAATAACCGTACCATAAGGGAAAAAAACTTAGTTAGAATACCCAGTATTTCTACTGGAATCATTATGGGTAACAACCAGCTAGGTACGCCTTCTGGTTTAAATATATGGTGCCAATAATGTTTATTACCATTAAAAATGGTAATAAGCGTAGTACAAGCCGCTAGTACTAAGGTAACTGAAATACTGCCTGTCACATTGGCACCACCTGGTAGAAGCCCCAAAAGATTATTAAGCCATATAAAACAAAAAATAGTTAATAAATAAGGCAAAAATCTTGCACAATGTTGCGGGCCTATGTTGGGCATAGCTACTTCATTTTTTATAAAGGATATGATCAAATCTATACAAGCAAAGTATCCTTTGGGTGGTGCAAGTGGCGCTTGTCGATAGCTCTTGCTTACCCATAGTAGCCCAGTTATGAGTAGTAAAGTACTTAAAAACATAGCGGCTATATTTTTAGTAATAGATAGATCCAAGACAGACCTACTTGGATCTAAACAATGAATTTTCTCATGAACAAGGTGATACCCATGAAATGGAATAGATTGGTGTTTTTGATCATAAAAACGGGCAGAAGAAAAACATTCTACACCTCTATCTGCAGAATAGAGTATAATGGGTAATGGTAGCTCAATATGTTTCCCAGCAATGGTGGCAAAGTGCCAACTATGTGCATCTGCTACATGTTCCATAATAGCATTTCCATTCTGATGACCCGTTTGAGGTGGCTTAGCATGGACACTAAAAGGTGCCCAAAATATAAAACCCAATAGGTAAAATATCCAGAAAGCCTTTTTTTCGCCCATAAAGCGGTTTATAATGGCATAAGATAATCTAAAATAAAACATGGTAAGATAGGCTGTTAGGTTCAGCTTTGTTAAAGTCAATATTGAACTATGCTAAGGTACATAGTTATAAAGAATTTTTCAAGCTATGCTATGGGGTTAAATGGTTCATTCTTTTATCAACAGATATTTTATCTAATTTGTTTTTGAAAATGAAATAGCTTACCATGAAGCCATACCCTATCCAAAGCAGCGCTTATTTCTTAAGGACCTTACAAATGAGAAGATGTGCAGGTGGCTTATTTGTTTTATACTGTTGGTTTCGAAAGTATGCTTGGCTTTTACTTCGACTTTAACCCGTTTGGTTACTTTTGATGATTATATACATGCGATCTACCAGCGGCAGAATTTTGTGGAAGAAGCAGATTTTCAATCTATTAAAGAAGCTCTCCGAGAAGCTTATGCTAACCCACTAGATTTAAATAAGGTAACAGCAGCATCATTGGGCGCATTGGGTATTTTATCTATAGAACAAATAAAAAGTTTTTTTAATCATTTAGCTGCTACAGGGCCTCTTTATTCTAGATACGAACTACAGGCTATTCCTGGTTTTGATTTAACCACGATAGACTTGCTTTTACCTTTTGTCTATGTAGTCGAAAGCTACCATCTGCCATCACATTATCCAAAAATTAATCAAAATAACTATAATTATTTTTTATTTCGTTATGCACCTTCCTTGAGCCAAAGGAGTTGTAAACAGCTACCTGCCTTAGGTAATCTAGCTAAATGTATGGTACAACTGACTTGTAACCATCTAAATGATATCACATGGGGCATCACTGCTAGAAAACAAGCAGGAGAAGCTTTTTGCTGGGATCATGCTACCTACCGTTATGGATTTAATCTATGGTCTATTTTTCTAATGGTAAAACATAAAAAAACAATTAAACGGATGGTCATTGGTGATTACCAAATTGGCTATGGACAAGGCTTGCTATTGAGTCCAGGTTATAAGCAGTTAGGCGACTCAATCACTTCTATCATCTGGTCTAATAACCTGGGAATTCGTCCCTACAAGGGAATTAGGCGTACTGGTTTGCGTGGTCTAGCCATCACATCCGATCTAGGGCCTATTGAGTTAACCGGATTTTATGCCAACAATCATCTAGATGCTACTATCCAACTAGATCAAGACCATAAACCCTATAGCAAGCGCATAGATGACACTGGTAAGTATGATACCATCCATCAATTAGATAAAAAAGGAACCCTGCATGAACAGGTCTTGGGATGTACTATACGCAAGCAGTATGATAGAAATCAAACAGAAATGGGTATCAATCTGCTTTATAATCATTACGACCTACCTATTGTACGAAAGGAAGCAGCCAATAAACGCTATTTATGGCAAAAACAATCTGCTGGTAGTTTATTTTATCGTTTGTTATGGAAAAACGTGCTCTTTTTTGGAGAGGCAGGGCTGACCTTGCCACATATTATTCAAGCAAAAAAATCAAAAGCGGTGATTACAGGGTCTATTATAAGTCTTTCGCGCTATGTTGATCTTTCCCTTGCATTATATTATTATGGTCAAGGATTTTATAGCCCATATGGTCATCCCTTTAAACGTTATACTACAGATCATGCCAATGAAAAAGGAACTTATTGGGGTTTGATCTTTACGCCTTTATCCAGCTGGCAACTCACAACGAGTGGCCATTTTTTTACTACTTTATCTCCTAAGCCACAGTTAGCCATCCCGCGTATTGGCCATCGCTTAATGACACGTTCTAGTTATACTTTGAGCCGTAAAACAATATGGGTGATTCAATATAAGCTGCATAACAATCCAAGAAATAAGCCTAAAGTAAAAGAAAATAATCAGTCAGATACAACAACTGTTGCAATGGCTACCCAAAACAGTTTGAAGTGTAAGATAGATCACCAGCTTACCCATTATTGGCGGACCCATTGCGTAGTACAATATACCCGCTATACGTTTTTGGGGAAAACTCATGATGGTTATGCCTTATCTAGCACACAAAAGTGGAAAGTAAATAAATGGCAATTTGTTTGTAAATTCATCTACTTTAACACGGATAACTATGCTACCAGGTTATACTTTTATCTTCCCAATCCATTATATAGTGGCACGCAGTTTACCCCCTATTATGGTCATGGCTTTGCTACGACTTGGTTAATTTGCTCCTGGCCTATAGAGTCGGTTCGTTTCGAAATTAGATATAGTTTTATATATTCACCTGATGATCTATCTAAAATAAAATCAACTACAACCAGTAGATGCAATAGAGGCAAGCATGATGGAACCATACAACTTTTAATTAGTTTTTAACAACCATGGTATTCATTCACCATTATGGCAGGACCATGCACAAAAAGAAAAAACACCATTGGCTGTTTATGGTGTTAGTCAAAAAGCTATTTGTAGCTTACTTATATCAGACGTATATCGATACGATATAATCATTCATGAAAAAATCTACTTTACAAAAAATGCCTCGTATTACCCATGCATGGGTAAAGCTTTTAGCAACTGTTATCATTGCATTGAGTAGTCTACTGGTTAATTATAGCGCTTGCCATGATGCTAGTCGATCTAACTCTGATTTAGACATACAAGTCTGGTTTACTCCACAGGATCCTTGTATGGACCTTATTGTTGGTAAGATTCTAGCTGCTAAAGCTTTAATTCTTGTACAGGCTTATGTGATAACCTCTCATAAGATTGCCACTGCACTGATAGAAGCGCATCAAAATGGGGTAGAGGTTCATCTATTGATAGATAAAGATGCGCAGACTACAAAGGGTAGTAAGGTGCGTGAACTACTAGAAAATGGTATTCCTATTATAATTGATAAAACAGTTGGTTATGCTCATAATAAAGTTATGATTATTGATGAAGCATATGTTATCACAGGTTCTTTTAATTGGACACATGGTGCACAAGCTAGAAATGCAGAAAATCTGGTGATTATCAAAGGGAAAAAAATAAATAAAAGGTTTAAAAATAATTGGTATATGCGGGCAGCTGCTGGAGAGCAACTAGGCCCTTTTCGGAATAGGGGTAGGGGGTAAGACCCTTGTTGCCCAATTTCTTAACTTTTTGCACAGGGCTTGATTTTTTGTCCACTTTTTTATCAAGCAAAAAGTAACAACAAAAATTCATTAAAATATAAATCTTAAGCTCATGCCATTGCGTGAACCAATACAATGCCTTGCCCCCTAACATAACCAAAAATTAATATACCGTTTATCCAAATCGCAACTTTTGACTTTCACCTTTACCACATCCCCCAAACGGTAGCATTTTTTTAAATGCTTACCTACCACTTGAAAGTTATTTTCCTCAAAAACATAGACATCATCGCTAAGGTCTGCTAGACGCACCATCCCTTCACAACCATTAGATAGAATTTCTATATAGATATTCCATTCAGTAATGCCACTGATGATTCCCTGAAATATTTCGTCTTTTAAATTTTGTATAAACTCTACTTGTTTATACTTCACAGAGGCTCTTTCTGCATTTACAGCAAGGTATTCTCGTTCTACAGCATATTGACATTTTTTTTCATACGATGCTGCATCATAAAGCCGTTCACCCTTTAAATAATGCTTCAAAAGACGGTGCACTAATAAATCAGCGTATCTTCTGATCGGTGAAGTAAAATGAGTATAATGCGGAAAGCCCAATGCAAAATGTGGATTGGGTTTTGTAGTATAAAGCGCCTTAGCCATAGATCGGATTGCCAATGATTGTATAATGTTCTCTTCTTGTTTGCCTTGAATAGCCTCTTCTAGCAGATGCATGGCTTTATATATAGGCATGTTAGCGCTGTTGATTTTATACCCTAGTTGGTTGACAAATAAAAAGAATTCATTTAATTTATCTGGGTCCGGATGGTTATGGGTTCTATAGATAAAAGTAGGCCCTACTTTCTCCTTTTTTTGTTTTAGTTTAGCTACATAGGTAGCCACTTCTTTGTTGGCTAGTAACATAAATTCCTCAATCAATTTATGCGTATCTGTACGTAGCTTTGGTATTATATGAATCGGTTTTCCATTGGTATCCAGTTCAAAGACCAGCTCTCTCGTTTCAAAGTTAATGGCTCCTTTTGCTAAGCGCTTTTTCCGAAGCTGTTTGGCTAGGTCATTCAATAACGTAAGCGCTTGGTAAAAATCACCTCTTTGGTCATCTATGTTTGCTTGAGCCTCTTGATAAGAAAATCTTTTATTGGAATGAATAACCGTTTCTCCCAACCATTGGTCATAGAGATTGCCTGCTGCATCCAATTCGAAAATAGCTGAAAAAGTTAGTTTGTCTTCATTGGGCCGCAAAGAACATAATTCATTAGAAAGTAGTTCGGGCAACATGGGAATACAGCGGTCTACCAAATAGACGGAAGTATTGCGCAAATAAGCTTCCTGGTCTAGTAAGGTATCTGGTAAAACGTAATAGCTTACATCTGCGATATGAATGCCTACTTGATGATGGCCATTGGCTAAGGGTTGATAGGAGAGGGCATCATCAAAATCTTTAGCATCTGCTGGATCTATCGTAAAGGTAGGTATATGCCGTAGGTCTTTTCTTTTGTTTATTTCCACCTCTGTGATACCTGTAGGTATGTTTTTAATGCTTGCCAAAACACTGTCTGGAAAAGTCTCTTTTAAGCCAAATTCAGCCATAATGGCATGCATTTCTACTTCATGTAGACCAGCCTGGCCAAGGTGTTGGATTACTTTACCCGTCACGCTCTTATCGCTAGCTGGAAAAGCAGTTAATGCAATCACCACTTTATCATTTTTTTTAAGCATGGAGGTATTTGCTCCCTCTAATAAAATTTTATAAGTGATCCGTTTTTGTTCCACTATGGCTTGGGGTTGGTTGCCAGAAACGATGATGCGTCCAATGAGAGGTGCTGGGTTGCGTTCAATAACTTCTACAACCACACCTTCTGGTCGCTTGCCACCTTTGCTAGGGAGCAAGCAAACTTTAACCAAATCTTTATCTAAGGCAGATAGTAGGTTTTTTTGACGCACCAGTACATCTTTGGGTTGATCAGGTACTACAATATAAGCATATTCAGAACGGACATAATCTACTCGTCCTGTTAGATAAATAGGCCCGCTGGCATATAGATATCCTCCCCTTCTTATCTTTTTAATAGTACCCTTATCTAGAAGCTCCGATAAAGCTTTTTTAATTTTTGCTTTATCTGATTTTGATTTGATTTTTAAGGCTGTAAAAAGTTGTTGTAGGGTATAACTTTGATTAAGACCTGCTTGTAAGGTCTTAGCAATAAGTGTAGTATAGTTTTGCACTGCTGCTCTTTTTTTAATCTTATGCGAGGGGGTATGTGTAGACATAATTTTTAAAGTAATGAAGTGCCATATACATGGAAAAAAGTAATTTACGGTAAATCGACGATAAAAAGACCACTACCTGCTGAACTAGTTGATTGAATAGATTGTTTATAATCGGAGCATGCTGCTTTACCTAACATGGCTGGTAGCAGAGACCTATTGTTTGCTAAGGTTGTATGATCTATTTAGTTTACTTTTAAAGTAAAAATTTCCATATTTACTATACTTAAAAAATATATAAATATATTGATTTATAGTCTTTTTTGTTTGTATTTATAGCTATTCTTTGTTAGATTAAAGGTGTAAGGTAGTTGGATAGCTAGCGTCCATTACTGCTTGTCAAGTGTTCTTTTTTGCTTTATGAATAAGGCAAAAGTAGGGTACATATCATCGATAGATTATCCGTTAGACATGGCCATAATTTGGCTGAGCGGTTATTATAATCACATACAATTAAACATGAATACTATGAAAAAAACATATACGCGTTGCAGAGTGGGTCTATTTGCTGGCCTCTTAGCTTTAAATACTTTATCCTCTTGTGTAAACACAAAGCAAAAGCTAGGTTGGGATAGACATAGACATAGACATGGAGTACAAGCAGGCTTAAAAAGATATGCAGGCCCTATATTTTTTACAACACTAGGTGTAGCTGCAGGTACTGGATTATGTATATTATGGAATACGTCCACAGAATCAAATCAAGGCATAGAAACAGCCTTAAACGGAATGAAGACGCTCGTTGATAATACAACAGACATTGCCACAACTGGAGTAACTGTACTCTATAATGCTATAAGTAATACGTCCCTATGGGATATGTCAACAGAATCGAGTCAAAGCACAGCGACAGCATTAAATGAAACGATACCCCTAGCCTCTGATACAATAGACTATAATATAACAGAAAGTTCAGATCCGGTAACAACTACTGTATCACAAAATAATCTAATATCAGGTGTTACAAGTGTAGTAGATAATATAACTAACTTCTTGCTAAATAAAGCTGATATGTTACGAACTAATATGATACCTAATAGCAGCTTATCAGAAGATTTTAGTACAACTAATCAAACAGATGAAGTAGCGCAATAAAAAAGTTTTTTTATTTTACTTTTTTCTTGATAAAAAAGTAAGCAAAAAATCAAGCCCTGGTAAAAAGTTTCGGAAAGCTCCCCTTACAGCTGGAAAAACAG
>NZ_JAACGG010000094.1:0-5440 GCF_022810525.1 Candidatus Cardinium sp. cByotN1 | reverse complement strand
CTGCGCTTTCTGATCGCACTTTTTTCAAAGTGCGCGTTTTTTTCCTAACATAAGCCATAGTGGTGAACGGAAACCTAGTAAAAAGTTTTTTTATTTCGCTTTTTGCTTGATCAAAAAGTGGACAAAAAATTCCTTAGCTTGACCTCATTGCGTGAACAGATAGATTTTATTTCATCGTTAATTTAATTTTATTTTCAAGTGATGTATATAAGTGAGCATATGCTGGATCTTTCTGCAATAGATCATCTATAACTTGTACAGCATGTATCACCGTTGTATGATCTCTTCCACCAAAGTAGGCGCCTATCGATTTTAAAGAATGAGTGGTATATTTTTTCATCAAGTGCATGGCCACTTGTCGGGCAGCCACAATCTCTTTTTTACGTGATTTACCCTTGAGCTCATCCAAAGAAATATGGTAATGAGCAACAACTTGTTGTTGTAGTACTTCAATAGTGGTTTCAGTAGTGGGTTGTTGGGCTATAATATGTTTTAAAACTTGTTGTGCTAAGTCTATGTTAATATCTCGTTTGGTCAAAGAAGCATGTGCAATAAGTGAAATAAGTACCCCTTCTAGTTCCCGGACATTTGTATCGACATGTTTGGCAATGTAATCGATTAAATCACTCGAAAGTTTAATACCATCGGCCTCCATTTTACTATGTATAATCGCAACACGGGTTTCAAAATCAGGGCACTGTAAATCTGCTGTTAATCCCCATTTGAATCTAGAAAGCAACCGTTCTTGTAAGCCTTTTAACTCACGTGGTGCGCAGTCACTTGTAATGATAATTTGTTTTTTTAGTTGATGTAAGTGGTTAAAAATATGAAAAAAAATTTCTTGCGTTTTTTCTTTACCAGATAAAAACTGTATATCATCCAGAATAAGCAGATCTACGGTTAAGTATTGCTCTGTAAAAGATTGAACGTAGTTGCTACGCAAGGCCTCTATAAACTGTGTAGTAAACTTCTCTGATGAAACATAAGCGACTTTTTTATCTCTGAAAAATGTTTTAACTTGATTTCCAATAGCTTGAGAAATATGAGTTTTACCTAATCCAACACCTCCGTATAACATCAGTGGATTAAAAGCAGTGCCACCTGGTTGCTTGGCAACAGCTTGTGCTGCAGATTTGGCTAGTTGATTACAACTGCCTTCTATAAGGTTATCAAAAAGATAATTGGGGTTTAATCGAAAGATTTGATTTTCTAAAATAGTAAGTGGTTGCTCGCTACCACCTTTTAAAGCTGGGCCTGGGTAAGTAGGCAAATTTACCACTAATGGTTTATGCTTTTTATTGCCTTTATCTATAACAACTGCATAGGCTAGTTTTCCATGTGGACCTATTGTTTGCTGTACAGCTTGCTTAAGTAGTGGTAAATAGTGTTCTTCTAACCACTCATAAAAAAATTGACTAGGGACTTGAATCGTCAAGATACCATCCTTAAAATCTTTGGCTATAATAGGGCTAAACCAGGTCTTATAAGTTTGTTCACTGATTTGACCTTGAATATGTAGAAGACATTTATCCCAAATAATTTTGCTATCGGTATGCATGAATGACTTCTTTTGTAGCTTTTTAAAACCCTATTATGATACTATGGAGTATGGCTTTGCACCATCCAGGAAAGGTAAAAATTAAAATAGCTAGCCACATAGCTAGCTATTTTACGGATTAACTATTTTATAACTTGCTATTTATTATCTTCTACCAAAGAGAAAAAAGCTAGGCTTGCAAGCCTATATACTAGTATGTTCAATACTATAATCAGCTTTTTTAACCGCTTTTTAGTGCTTTAGAATAAATTTAATCTCTTCTTTTTTGTTCCCCTAAAAAACGTAATAAAGATAAAAAAAGATTTAAAAAATTAATGTAAAGAGAAAAAGCACCCATAAGGCCAGCTTTCTCTACCAAGCTGGTATCTTGCAACTCATAGTAGAGGTTTTTTAATTTTTGGGTGTTATATGCTACAAATAGAATAAATACAGCTACTCCTATAAAACTGGTTAAAAAGTAAACCATAGGGCTATGGAGAAAGATATTCACTATACTACTGATAATAATCCCCCAAATAGCCATCATACAAAAAGAACCCACAGAGCTTAAGTCACGGTTGGTGACGTAACCATAGAAACTCATAGCCCCAAATGTAAAAGCCGTTATTAAAAAAGTCTTATGTAAAGAATCAATCGTGTAAAAAAAGGCTAATTCAGCAAACGACATACCAATCAGTGCAGCATAGAGGCCCAAAAGCAAGCGAGAGCGGGCAAATGTTGCTCTAGCAAAGTTACTTGATACATACATAGCGATACAAAATGGCGCAAACATTACCGCATAACCTCCAAAAGTACGACTCATAATGTTTCCCCACTGATCACATCTAAAAAGTAAGTTAGTTAAAGGTGGAAAAGTAAAAGTTGCAGCTGCTGTAATAGCCGTAATCAATAGTCCAAAAGTCATATGCATATAAACCTTGACCATATAACGTTGCAGCCCACTATCTATGGCTCGCCTAGCACGAGTGTAATCTTTTATGTAATCATTCATTGTTCGTAATCTTTATAACTAGTTAGTGAATAAAGCGCTATGTCAATTTAGAAAATAATAGCATATTATCCAATTTTTTTGCTTTCTACCCCATAGGGCTGGCTGCATGGAAACCTGGCATCAGACTTTCTTGGGTTATCTGTGCTATCTCTAACTTCTTATGTTACGTAGCTCCTGCCGGGACTTCAAGCATTATTCTATTCTATTCTATTCTAGCATAAGCATACGCATACATACCCATACATATGTTAATTATTTCTTGTTTTTTATCTAATTCACGTATCTCTTTGCAAAGTTTTTTGACATACATGTCTATAGTTTTATTGTTTTTATCCTCTTGATTGAATAAAATTAGTAAGTCCTTGTGTTTCAGTAGGGATTTTAGCATCTCTTTTTTGTCATTATACAAAAGTTCGAATATATCTCTAGACCTATAAAGCATATAATTAGTATATGTATATCCAGCTTTAAATGTATCATAACTTGCGTAAAATTTACGACATATATCAATATATCTTTCTAATAGCAGCATTAATATATTTTGGCCACCTTCATCTGGTTGTGCAACATTTACATTTTCTATACTTAATAATTTATCTAATATGGTAGCCCATCCTGGATAGCGATTGTAAGCTGCCCACATTAATGGAGTACGCCCATGTTCATCTTGTTGGTTCCAATTTATAGATTTGTGTAGTTGCTTCTTATGAAGCTCAAGCAAATAAAGCGCCATATCTTTGCGGTCATATTTTACTGTTAGCCAGAATACGTTTCCATACTCATCTGCTCTTTTACCATTATATAGCCAATTGAGATCAGCACCTGCTTGAAGTAGGCAATCTAGCATCTCTGGAATACCGCAACATATTGTATGGTGTAATATATAATGCACATACCAGGCTTTATCTTCTCGATTGCTATACAATTCAAGTGCCTCTTTTACCAGTACTTCAAACATCTTTAGATCATGTGTAACTATTACATAATCCAATATAGAAATCCCGAATAGCACTTTTTTACTTAAATCTACTGTTTTATTATTATTGAGAAGGTATTGTATAAAATCTGATACTAGATCAGGGCATTTTGAAAAAACGGCTAGTGCAAGTGGGCTTGTTATGCTACTAGTCCAATCAAGTACCGGGTTAATCTGATTAAAATAATTAAAAAATTGGTTATGATATTTCAAGTGTTGACTATGAGACTTTACATGGTCTTCTGGGTCTGGATAGAGGGAAGTAGACTTACGCCTATAGTCTAAGTTGTTATGTTGTTGAATGGCATTTTGATATTTCGAGAATAAGTAACATAGTTCATACATTTCTGCTTTATTTGAAGCAAATAAGGGTTTATCTTGATGTTTTTCAAACAAGGCCCTTCCCTTGACCACCCATACAGAGTGATTGGTATCTGGTGAAATATAAGGCTGCTGCTCAAGTCGTCTTTTGTTATTTTGTAGCTTGTTGTTATTTTGTGATTTATTGGTTCCAATTTTGTTTATAATTTCGTTCATAGTCTGTAGATATTGATTCTGTAGATATTGATTGTTATTTTTAATATCCTGCTTCTGCCTAATATGACCAGACTTTCGTTGCTTATTGCCTGTTTGTAGCATATTAGCTTTAGTGAGATTATTACATGACAAAGGTATGCAGCTGAAAGCGACTAAAAATTTTATTTTTATTTTCATAATCATTAACTTTTTTATGTAAATTGACATTATACTATTAAACTTTTGAAAATTTTTTGTTTCTTAATAAGATTTGCCATATTAATCAAAATTAATTTGATATCAAAATATGTATCTATTCAGGCCATGGATTCAACTTAAAGATGATCACCATTGGTAGATTTAAACCGTAAGGCATTTTTTCTTGGTAAAGAAGTGGGATCAAAAAGCCTTTTTTACCAATTTCGAGAATAAATACTGCTTGGCTTTCTATTTAATAATCAAGGAAATATAATCATTAAGTTCACACAATTGGGTGGTATGGGATCAAGGCTATGGTTGTTATAGGCTAACCGTCCCTTAATTGGCTGCCATTAGCGCTTACAGGTGTAAAAATAGGAGTTACCCCTTGACTCTGCTCCCTGCAACTGTTTTTCTATTTTAGTTGTAAAGGTCACTTGCTGAGCGCAGCTATTTTATGTATCTGGGTCCTTTTTTCATGCACTTGTGTCTGAGTAGTGAATAGATACCAAAATAGGTACCAAATTTCTTGTATTGTAAGTTAGTTTTTAGGACTAGCATGCTTGCTGATCTTGCTTATGCTAAGGGATTTGTAGTTTTTGAACGAAAGTCTAATAAGTAGCCAATGACCCAACCTAATCATTCAACATACTTTTTGTATATCTATGCAAAGCCTAACAGTCATCAGAATAAAATAGAAGATTGGATACTGGATCGGGAAAAATATTGGTTGCAGGTGCGGATTACAGCGCCTCCTCAAGAAGGCAAAGCTAATAAAGCTATTATAGGCTTATTAGCTAAAACGTTGGGTATAGCCCAAAGTAACATTTCTTTGGTAAGTGGTGCTACTGCACGGCGGAAAGTTTTTAAAATAGTATTATGGTCTAGCTCACTGGCTGAGAAGCTACCAGAAGAGCCTCAATTGCTTACGCTTTTTTAGTTGCTTCTGGTTTTTTGAGTACTTATTTGGTTATTTTAGTCACTTGACAGCCAGTATCTGTTCACGCAATGGCGTCAACTTAAGGAATTTTTAATTATTTTTGTTTGATTATACGTTTTTTTATCTTACTTTTTTATCAAGAAAAAAGTAACAACAAAAATTCATTTTCTACTAATTTCGTGAACGCAAACCAAAGAGTTGCTAAATATAATCGAAGAAAAAACACAGTCGTGAACGGATACCAGCTATAAGGGTCACTTT
>NZ_JAACGG010000093.1:0-4933 GCF_022810525.1 Candidatus Cardinium sp. cByotN1 | reverse complement strand
AAAAATAGTTATCCCATACCATTTTCCCATCTTCAGTATCAATTTTTAAATCATGGCTATTCGCCTTAGCATTTTTACCTTCTAATGCTAGTCTAGATTCCGTTTGTAACATCATATCAGCAGTCTGGTTGGTTTCTTTCGACTTATCTGGAGTAGCTATTTTTGCTTCAGTAGGCTGAATTGGTTTTAAGTTAGTTACCTGTGGTACTGCGCTCCTATGAACATAACTGTTGCTATACCAGCTGCTTTTAATAGAAGATCTGCTATTATTTAATAGCATCAAACGATAACGATTACCTTTTTTAATATAACCATAAGCAGCATGGCCTAATGGGTTTGCAGCAGGCTGTAAGCTGTTTCCAGCAACCGAAGCAGCACAGATTGTGCTTGTCCATTGAGTAGTATGGCTTGAGAGGTTTTTAATCAACTCAGCAAGCTTACTGGTACATAGACTGGTAGATTCTGTAAACATAAAACCTGCATGCTCCATATCTTGAAGTTTAGTCTTATCTAGCTTATTATCAAGCAATACTATACTATTTCCAAGACTATTAAGCCCTTTTATTCCATAGTCTTGAGCAGTCAAAATAGTAAAATCACCGTCATAGGTTGCTGCTAACCTATTATTTTTCTTATTCAATGGTGCTACTTCTTTTAAGAACGCATCAAATAACTTGCCATCAATCTCTATGAAGCTACTAAGTACTGCAATACTACCATCACAATAAGTTAACTTAACTTCTTGACTGGAAAAATCAATAGCTGAACAATCAACCAATGGCTTGGGAGCATAAAAAATTAGTCCTATTTTTTCAGTTTCAGGTACTATATGTTGACTGGGCATATTACATTCTACAAGACCAAGGTGGCTATCTGAATGTAAACAACTTACCAGACCTAGAATGGGCTTAGCACTATTTTTAGAAGCTATTATTTTTGTATCCTTTTCTGGCGAAATATGAGGATCCATGTTACCGCATTGACCAAAGATAAAACCAAATAAAAACGTACTCATAATTAGTAAAATGATATTTGGCCCCATCTTACGTTTGTATATTAACGAAGTTTTATTTATATTCTCTTGCATGATTCCACTTAATTTGTTTTTATTTTTTTATAAGCTACAAACCCCCTTACTTAGGTTGCTTCTTATAGCATCCCAGGTGCATTTACAATGATAGTTGCTTATCATTGTGGTCGCATCATTATTCGTTTGGTACGAGAGCTATTTTGCCAAATTTATTAAAAATAAATAGAACCAGCAAAATTATGCCCCTTATTATTTACTAGATTGCTTTGGGAGTAACGCTTCAGCTGATAATTTAAATGTCGGGCCTCTACCTAATTCTTCATATTAGACCCATTAGGCTGCATTTTTTGTCCGTTGTCTCTTTTTTCCAAATTACGTGATATAAGCCAGCTCAAAAAATCTAATAAACCAGTTAGCGAACCTTTCGTAAGGTTGTTTTATGACAAAAAAATTTTAGAGCGTTTTATTCTACTTACAAGCCATTATATTTGCAAAGTAGCTTACTTTATTGTTTTAAAGTGTGTTTAAACCTCCTAACTATGCTAATCACTTTATAGTCAGTATACATGAATACCATTCGTCTTCTTTCCGACTTACTGATTAACCAAATAGCAGCTGGGGAAGTGGTACAACGTCCTGCTTCTGTGGTAAAAGAATTAGTAGATAATGCGATAGATGCAGGAAGCAAAACCATAAAGATTGTTATAAAAGATGCCGGTAAGCAACTTATTCAAGTGATTGACGATGGTATAGGCATGGGTGCAGTAGATGCTCGAATCTGTTTTGAAAAGCATACCACTTCTAAGATTACCCATACAGATGATTTATTTAAGATCCAGACTATGGGGTTTAGAGGAGAGGCTATGGCCTCTATTGCAGCAGTAGCACAAGTAGAAATAGAAACCCGTTTACATGAAGCGCCTATTGGGATTTTTATGGTTATAGAGGGATCTAAGATCAAAAAAGAGGAAGCAATTGCTACATCACCAGGTACTAAAGTTAGTGTTAGAAATCTATTTTATAACGTTCCAGCACGGAGAAATTTCTTAAAATCTAATCCCGTAGAATTCAAACATATCTTAGAAGAGGTCCAACATGCAGCACTTGCCAGAACAGACATTGCATGGAGCCTTTACCACAATGATATGGAAATATATAAACTACAGCCAGAAAAGGTAAGCTATAGAATAGTACATCTTTTTGGAGAAAGCTATAAAAAACAATTGATCCCCTGTAAAGAAACTACTAATATAGTGGCTATAGAAGGCTATATAGGCAAACCAGAACAAGCAAAAAAAACAAGAGGAGAGCAGTTTTTATTTGTAAATCAGCGTTTTATAAAAAGTCCATTTCTAAATCATGCCATTAAAAATGCCTATGAAAGGCTCTTACCAACAGATAGCTTTCCCTTTTATGTGATTTATTTAACAATTGATCCTCAATTGATTGACATAAATGTGCATCCTACTAAAACAGAGATTAAATTTCAAGATGAAAAGGCGCTTTATGCGATTTTGCAAGCTGCGATAAAAAAAAGTTTAGCTACCCACCATGTAGTCGATTCTTTAGACTTTGAACAAGACACTAATTTTTCTCTGTTACGTTTTAGCCATCCTATCCAAATAAATCATCCTACTACAACTTCAGAAAAAGAGGGTAGCTATAAACCATTTAAAGTAGATCGTACTTCTTCAGCTTTCAGGCCACCTACCAATTGGCAAAGTTTATTTACAGATGACAAAGATAGTAGCGATCCTCTCTCACCTCCATTAAATAAAGCCTCATTAGAGAGAACGATTGAAACATCTCATCACCAACCTAATGTAGGAACAGCTATACAATTATATAGCTGTTATATTATGGTACAGGTACAATCTGGTGCACTTTTAATTGATCAGCAAGCAGCACATGAACGGGTGTTATATGATAAGTTTATAGATCACTTTCAAAATAAAAGTGGTGCATCACAACAGTTGCTGATGCCAGAACATTTAGTAGTAAATCCAGTGGACTATATGGTTTTATTAGACAATGCATCTATTTTGCGTTCATTAGGTTTTATGATTGATCCATTTGGGGAATCTACTATTATTATCCATGGCTGTCCAGCTGAACTGAACCATCATTCACCCAAACAATTACTAGAAGGACTCATAGAACAGCTCAAATGGAACAACAGTAAACATAAATTAGAAACGTCGGAGTGTTTCATTAGGGCATTGGCTAAAAAAGCTAGTATACCACATGGTACCAAACTAAATAGCCTTGAAATAGATGTTTTATTGGCACAGCTATTTTCCTCTACCAATAGTATGTACACACCAGATGGTAGAAAAGTATCGATCCTGTTATCCAAAGATACTTTGGTAACTTTTTTTAAGTAAAATAATCCAGTATTAGACTTTTAATCGGAACCTTGTAAAGACAATCCCCATGCGTTATCAACATATTGATCCAAATCTATTTATACAGAATAGAAAAAAATTAGCTATGCATCTGCAGCCCAATAGCTTGGTAGTGCTTCAGTCCAATGACTTGATGCCCAAAAATACAGATGGAACGATGCCATTTGTCCAAAACAGTGATCTGTTTTACCTTTCTGGTCTAGATCAAGAAGAGACGATTTTACTACTTTATCCAGATGCCATCAAAACCGAATGGCAAGCCATTTTATTTATAAAAGAAACAGATGCAACACTAGCTATTTGGGAAGGACATAAATATTCCCAAGAAGAAGCCAGTAGCATGAGTGGGATTACAACCATCTACTGGACTAGCCAGTTTAACCAGATCTTTCATACCCTAATGGGTTTAGTCGACTATATATACCTTAATGCCAATGAACATGTAAGGGCTAATACTCCAGTAGAAACCAGAGACAAACGTTTTATCAGCTGGTGCAAAGCGCACTATCCTTTGCACCAATATGCCCGTATTGCACCAATTATGCAAAAGCTACGTGGCATAAAAGAAGAGGCAGAAATTGGGCTTATACAAGAGGCTTGCCATATTACAGAAGCAGGCTTTCGATCGATTTTACCAAGGATTCATGCTGGATTAATGGAATATGAAATAGAAGGAAGGCTTGCCTACGAGTTTATCCGAAGAGGTTCTAGGGGGTTTGCCTATTCGCCTATCGTAGCCAGTGGTGCCAATAGTTGTATTTTACACTATATCAACAATAATAAAGCCTGCCCAGCTGGTGAGTTGCTGCTGATAGATGTAGGGGCAGAATATGCTAATTACTCAGCTGATGTAACACGGGTTATACCTATTGATGGGAAATTTACAACCAGACAAAGGCAAGTATATAATGCTGTACTACGGATTTTACAATCAGCACAAGTACTATTGCGTCCAGGGTTATCTTTTGGGGACTATAACCAAGCAATAATTGCGTTAGTAGAAAGTGAATTGATAGGACTCAAACTTATCAACGCTAAAGATATTAAAAACCAACCTAAAGGGATGCCCCTCTATAAAAAATATTTCATGCATGGTATTTCGCATCATCTGGGGCTCAGTACCCATGATCTAGGGGATTTGCATGGTACTATGGTAGCCAATATGGTTTTAACTATAGAACCTGGTATTTATATTAAAGAAGAAAATATAGGCATACGAATAGAAAATAATGTGGTAATCAGGTCAAATGGTGTGCAAAACTTAACAGAAAATATTCCTATAGAGGCAGAAGAGATAGAGGAATTAATGCATATAAAGGTCAAAGGCTAATCAAGGAGCTTTTTATAGCGTATCTGTTCAAGCAATGGCGTCAACCTAAGGAATTTTTATTGGTATCTGTTCATGAGACTGGTAAAAAATGAATTATGTAAAGCTATTTATTTATCAAGAAAAAAGTAAGAGAAAAACATTTATAATCAAATAAAAAAAATAAATAAT
>NZ_JAACGG010000092.1:0-8483 GCF_022810525.1 Candidatus Cardinium sp. cByotN1 | reverse complement strand
AAATATTTTTTTGAAGGCGACATCTACTTTTGGAGTAATTTTTTCCATGTTTTATTCCTTTTTTTGAGGTATAAATGTTACACCCTGCAAGGTAGATAGTTTTTATTATAAGTTACATGGCTTTTTTTGCTTGGTCAAAAAGTGGTATAAAAACTGCTTCGTATCACTAGGCTGAACAAACAATGGCGTCAACTTAAGGAAGTTATATATTTTTTTGAATGATAAACAATATGGTGTATACCACTTTTTTCTTGATAAAGAAGTGGACAAAAAATCAAGCCCTGGGTAAAAAGCCGCTGGAATCGCTTCTTACAGCTGGAAAAACAGAACTTGCCGGCTACGCGGGCTTCGAACAGGCTATTTTTCTATTTCAGCTGTAAGATTTGCTTTCTGGTAGCAACTATTTTACAAGGGGCGTTTTATCTTTTTTTGGTATGCTGCCATAGGCCTGAATGTATACACCTCAAGCTTAAAGAACGATAACAAAGAATGCTAACTGACGTATTAATATATTAATTTAAAACTAGACATGAAAATAAAGTATATAAAAAAAATAATCTAATCCCGAACTCACGTTAGTAGATAGGCCATAGGCGATGATAAGAAGGGATCAGGAAAGAGTAGTAAGGGAAATTTGTATGCTGCGTTTGATGAGGCGGGAGATGGAAACGGGGGTAAAACTACCGCGCCGTTTCTCGACCCTACCATTGTCTGTTCAACCTAGTAGTAAAAACCGAAACTGTTTCGGCCCGGACAGTTTCTGCGCTGCCTTACAAAAGTTATTAAACATACAACTATTTTTCTTCCCCACACTCCCTAATTCCTTTTAAAATGATTCCTTCTTGTAGCAGTTTATCTTCTTCATCTTGCATAGGTAGCTTTATCCTTATATCATTTAGGTTAGGCGAACCTGCATTCACCCAAGCAGTTAACCAGAAGTTACCTACTTCTATGATGGATTGTTTCAAACGTTCTTCAACTTGGCCTTGTAATGCTTGGTGGTAAGCGGTAGCAAAGGCAAGGGCGTATTCTTTTTTTAAAAGATTGCCATCTTGTTCAAAGCTATACTTTTCTATAGCAGGGTATGTGAGTGAAAGTTGCTTTTCCAATGCTAATACTTTATCAACCAAAGCATGAGACTGTAGTAGAATATTCCAGATATGGGTTAAGAGATCCTCAATATAAATGGCTTGCCCTACAAAGAGATTATAGGTATCAAAAAATAAAAGAGGTAAGCGGGTTTCCCATAAAGCATGAATGCCTTCTTGACTGGTTATTTGTCCATTATAGTTTTGTGTAGTATGCAAAGGAACATGTGCATCGGCAACATAATGGCCTAAATCTGCTGAGAGTTTTAGAATTTTAGCTATATCTTTATCTTTGAAAGCAGTTGTTAGTGCTTTATGTACATCTAGTATAGCCCAAGGCAGGCTGCCATGTGTCTCTAGTATTTTATGACCATATGTTGCTACAGCTTGGCTGAGCAAAAGCTTTGGCCTATTTACTAGGCTAGAGCGATAGATCTCAACATCTATAAAATGTTTTGAAGCTTCATCTTTGACTACATATCTACGTTTATCTGGATTTACAGATTTTTCGGTCAAGAATCTTAGATGTGTTTTATAAAAAGCAAACATAGCTGGTGGTAGCGTAGTAATAGCATACCGATTAATATGCTTGTGTGCAAAAAAACCCCAAGGCCAAACTGGTGAGGGAAGCGCACAAAAGACCATGCCAAACAAATAAACTGTTTTAATATGTTGAAAAAAGTATTTCCCCATTCTCTGAACAAAAAAATGTTAATATATTCTTCCGATGGCAAAAGCTGTTGCCTATGGGATTTGAATTAAGTATCCTTCATTTTTAATTTCATATACGTTGAAAACAACCACTTTATATCATTATCTACTGCCCTTTTTTTGGTCTATCTTTGGGTTGATTCCTTATGCAACAAAAGCTAGTCAGGAAGATGCTACTAATATAAACACATTGTCCAGTACGGCAAAAATCAATAAACATTGGTATCCTTATCCACGTTCTATACAATTGCGATCTGGATGTATGGTACATAAAAGAGATGAAAAACTATTAATACTCCTACCTACTACGATTGATTTAGACATGTTATTTCTTCATCCTTTTTTTGCTCGTCGGCTGGATGCCTACCCAAGAATTGGATTATCTTTTTTATTCCCATATACCTTTCAAAAAGCGCAAAAACTTAAATTTCCCAACATATGGGGTATTTTGGGGTATATAGAACTGTATGAATCTAACACCAATCTGACTAGATGGGGGCACAGAATTAGTATAGGTGGAATTAAAAAAGGTGCATTGATGCTGGTGGATCCTCAACCAAATTATAGTGTTGTGGCAACAAAAGAAATTACCTACCACTGGTTGTTTGCACCTGCTTGGCAGCTTAATTTTGGTATAGGCTTATTGATGAATTGGTCGATTAAAACGATAAAGCGTAAACCCAATACAAAGAGTGTAAGTGAAATGGAGCAGCTTGATAGCATGATTAAGCTATTAAATTCCGAGAATGATGCTAGTATCATAAAACTAGCCCCTTTAGCTACTGTAGGTATCCGGTATATAAGCCATGCAAATAATTTTTATAATCTGGTTTTCAATCAAATTCGTTATAGAAAACAAAAAAATAGTAGAATAGATTGTAGTCTAATGGTTAATAATAGGTGGCTTCCAGCAACCCAAAAAAGCTATATGATTTTTAGGGGATCTTCATCATTAAGTTTTGCTATTAACCCTCATAACGGCCTAGTAGTTTCTCTAGAGTTAGGACATAATAACTATAAAAAAACTTTGTTAGCTAGCATGCTGGCAGCAGAAGGTATAGAGTTAACTGCTTTATTAGGTCATGAGATCCGTTATGGTCGTTGTTTATTGCAACTACAGCTAGGGTTTGAATTGACTGATTCAACAAAACTGACCGTGCAAGCTTCTGATG
The DNA here is from genome assembly GCF_022810525.1 of Candidatus Cardinium sp. cByotN1. NCBI lineage: Bacteria > Pseudomonadati > Bacteroidota > Cytophagia > Cytophagales > Amoebophilaceae > Candidatus Cardinium > Candidatus Cardinium sp. cByotN1. The sequence goes on along the minus strand of NZ_JAACGG010000092.1, from coordinate 5,512 downwards.
AACACAGTTTATCAAATGTATTGAGCAAACGTGGCAGTATGGCTATAAACATGCAGTATATGTTTACAGACTATTTATTTGTGGGTATTAGCACCCGATCCCAAGAACGACCTGGGCTTCGGTTGGGTATATCATTCTAATCACATAATTGAATCATATATAAAAAAGTAGTATCTTGCAGTAAACTTATTTTAAAAAATCTATTCAAGACGATCAATACTGTAATAATTTTAATACAATTAAATTTTTTATATGGCCAATCACAAATCAGCCGAGAAGCGAATACGATCAAGCCGTACTAAGTATCTTCGTAATCGTTATCAGCTAAAAACATGTAGAACCTTTATAAAAAGGGTTAGTAAGTTAACAGATAAAACCGCTGCAGAGCAGTTGTTACCTAAGGTTTTTTCTATGCTAGATAAGCTTGCAGCAAAAAATATAGTGCATAAAAATAAAAGTGCCCATAGTAAAGCTAGGCTTTCTAAACATGTAAATAGGTTAACTGTAGCTGTAGCCTAAATAGCTTAAGGGATATGGCACGGGAGATATATACAACACTTCCGCTCAAAATACATGACTGGGCACCAGAGGATCGACCAAGAGAAAAACTACTCCAAAAAGGCGCCGCTGGCTTAACTGATGCTGAGCTTTTAGCTGTTCTTATAGGCTCTGGTACCCGTAATATCAGCGTTGTAGCCTTGGCACAACATATCTTAAAATCTAACGGAAATAGTCTTCAAGAACTGGCCAAGCGTTCTGTGCAGGAATTATGTCGATTTAAAGGTATAGGAGAAGCAAAAGCGGTATCTATTGTTTGTGCTATGGAGCTTACGCGCAGGCGTGCTTGCGAGCCAGTTAACAACAGGGTATTGGTTAACAGTTCTTTTAAAGCTTATAAGCTATTACAACCAGATTTAACGGATAAATCTGTAGAAGAGTTTTGGGTCTTGTTACTCAATAGAGCCAATTATCTGATTAAAAAAATTAAAATCAGTAGTGGAGGTATAAGTAGAACAATTGTAGATGCTAAATTGTTATTTAGATTAGTTCTAGATCATCAGGCTGTTTCACTTATACTAGCACACAACCATCCTTCTGGTAATACTACGCCCAGTACTACTGATATCGACCTAACCAAATCTCTTAAAAATGCTGCGCAATTACTGGATGTAACGGTTCTAGACCATATTATATTTACAGACAGAAATTACTTTAGTTTTTCTGACGAAGGAATACTTTGACTTTATATATTCACAATAGGCCGTTTGTAAAACCTATTTCTGATAAAAAATTTTAAGAGAAGCGTAGTCGAGCGCTGCGGTATACTAAATGAATGTATTTGAGGCTTGTGTTAGGTGTGTAATTGTTCAAATCAAATTATAAATATTTTGTCCTATAGATAAGTTGCTATCTTCTATCTATCTTTGTAAATAGTTAATCTCTCTACTTAGGCCTATTCCTTGTTTTTCAGACTAAAAATTCAATAATTAAATAGGCCTCTCTTTTTTAGAGATTAGCTTTTTTGAAAAAACTAGTAACCTAGAAATCCATTAAATTATAAAAATTGCATGCAACCATTACGTAATATTGCTATTATAGCCCACGTAGACCACGGAAAAACAACTTTATTAGATAACTTATTAAAGCAAAGTGGAACATTTAGAGCCCATCAAGAAGTGGCCGACCGTGTTATGGATTCTAATGATTTAGAGCGTGAACGTGGTATTACGATTTTGGCTAAGTGTACCTCTTTGGTTTGGAAAGATACGCGCATTAACATTGTAGATACACCTGGTCATGCTGATTTTGGTGGAGAAGTAGAGCGTATCTTAAGTATGGTAGATGGCGTAGTCTTATTGGTGGATGCAGCGGAAGGAACTATGCCTCAAACTAAGTTCGTTTTAAGTAAAGCATTGAAGTTAGGCTTGCGTCCTATTGTAGTAGTTAATAAAATTGATCGTGCTGATGCACGTGTAGGAGAAGTTGAAGATGAAATATTAGAACTTTTTATGGCACTTGAAGCTACAGAAGCTCAATTTAACTTTCCTATTGCCTATGCTTCTGGGAGATCAGGTTGGGCCAGTAGGACATTAGATGGCCAGCGAAAAGATTTATCGCCTTTATTTGATTTAATTTTAGACCATGTATCTCCTCCAACGGTCGATCTAAATAGTGACTTTTCCATGCTTATAACCGCAAGGGAATATGACCCTTATCTAGGCCGCATGCTCACAGGTCGTATATTTACAGGCAGCTTAAAAGTACAACAACCTATAAAAGCACTTAACAAAGACGATACAGTAGTAGAAAATGGCAGGGTAACAAAAATTATGGCTTTCCGAGGCATGGATCGTATACCGATTGAAAGCGCAGATGCAGGTGATATTGTTTCTATTGCAGGCATGCAACAAGCCAACGTAGCTGATACGATTTGTGCACCTACGGTGATGAAAGCCATACCTTCTATTCCTATAGATCCCCCTACACTAGCTATAAACTTTTCCGTTAATGATTCTCCATTAGCCGGAACAGAGGGCAATAAAGTCACCTTCAATGCTATACGTGATAGACTAATGCGTGAACTAGAATCTAATGTCTCGATTCAAGTAACAGAAAGCCCTAATAAAGACTCTTTTGAAGTAGCGGGGCGTGGTGAGCTACAATTGGGTATTTTGATAGAAACGATGAGGAGAGAAGGATTTGAACTTTCTATTGGCAGACCACGTGTATTGATTAAATTAGGGTCTAATGGTGAAAAATTAGAGCCACTAGAAGAAATTCAAATAGAATTAGATGATGCATTTTCAGGATCTGTTATCGAGTCTATGAGTTTACGTAAAGCAGAAATGAGAGATCTGCGTCCAATGGGAGGGGATAAAACACGTATTATCTTTGTTGGGCCATCGCGCGGTTTAATTGGTTATTATGGAACGTTTCTTACTGAAACTAGGGGTACTGGTATCATGAATAGAACTTTTCATAGTTATGGTGCCTACCGTGGAGCAATTGCTGGCAGACGTAATGGTGTACTTATTTCCATGGGTATGGGTGATGCGGTTGCCTATGCGCTTTTTAATTTAGCTGATCGAGGTAAAATGTTTATCAGTGCAGGTGAAAAAGTCTACGGTGGCATGATTGTAGGGGAACACAATAGAGATAATGATTTAGAAGTGAATGTATTAAAAGGGAAACAACTTACGAATATGCGTGCATCAAGCTCAGATGAATCCATTCGGTTAAGTCCACCTGTTGTTATGACATTAGAAGAGGCCATTACCTATATAAAAGATGATGAACGGGTAGAAGTTACCCCAAAATCTATTCGTTTGCGAAAATCTATATTAGATCCTAATGCGCGAAAAAGAGCGACTAAATCGCATCATTAACATACAGTATAGTTAGTTTACTTTTACTTAATTAATATTAATCATGAACGAAAAAGGAACTATATCGGTGCATACTGAGCATATCTTTCCGATTATTAAAAAATTTCTTTACTCTGATCAAGACATTTTCTTAAGGGAATTAGTGGCCAATGGTGTAGATGCTGTTCAAAAACTAAAAAAGCTAGGTGGTATGGGCCTTTATGAAGGCGCTACAGATAAATTACAGGTAGAAGTACGGATTGATGCATCAGCTAAAACACTAACGATTAAAGACCAAGGATTAGGCATGACGGCTGATGAAATTAAACAATACATTAACCAAATTGCTTTTTCTGGTGCTGCTGCATTTGTGGAAAAATACAAAGAACAAGTAGATCAAAATCAATTCATTGGCTTTTTTGGCTTGGGCTTTTACTCAGCTTTTATGGTAGCTAAAAAAGTTGAAATTATTACAAAGTCTTATCAAGCGGGTGCTCAAGCAACCCATTGGAGTTGTGATGGGAGCACTAATTTTGAAATACAGTTTACTGAAAAAGATGAAGTAGGAACAGAAGTTATTTTGCATCTTATGGAAGAGGCTGAAGAATTTTTGAAACCAGAACGTATCCATGCAATATTAGATAAACATTGTCGCTTTTTACCCATAGAAATCATATTTGATCAAAAAGTGATCAATAATACCATGCCACTATGGATCAAACGGCCGGCAGACTTGCAGCCTGATGACTATCTTACATTTTATAAAGAGCTTTATCCTTTTGCAGAAGAGCCACTTTTTTGGATTCATCTAAGCATTGATTATCCATTTACCTTAACAGGTGTACTTTATTTTCCTAAAGCAGCTAACTACTTTGAGCAAAAAGAAACCATTCAGCTCTATGCAAGGCAAGTTTTCATTACCAATGATGTTAAAGAAGTGATTCCAGACTTTTTACGTTTGTTGCATGGTATTATTGATTCGCCTGACATACCGCTTAATGTATCTAGAAGTGCTTTACAGGCAGATAGTAATGTTAAAAAAATTAATACGTACATTGCTAAAAAAGTTGCAGAAAAGCTGGAAACACTTTTCTCGCAAGATCGTAAAGCTTACCAAGCCAAATGGAATGATATTGCCCTTTTCATTAAGTATGGTATGATAACAGATCCTAAGTTTGATGAAAAGATAAGAGAGATTGTACTGCTGCAAAACACAATCGGTCAATATTATACCATAGCTGAATACAAAGATAAAATAACTGACCACCAAACTGATAAAGATGGTAACTTGATTTTGCTCTATACAACAGATCCTAACAAACATGCTACTTACTTACAATCAGCACAGCAAAAGGAATATGATGTATTGGTACTGAATAGCCAGATTGACACCAACTTTATCAATTTTCTGGAATATAAATTGGATAAGGTCAAATTCAAAGGTATTGAGACCGATACTATCGGTAATCTAGTTCCAAAGGAGGGAAGCATTACCCATACCCTTACAGAAGCGGAAAGAGAAAGTTTAAAAGCTATTTACGAAAAGATTATTGGTGTTCAGCAAACCACTTGGAGTGTAGCAGCCATGTTACCAGAAGAGCTACCTGTGGTCTTTATAACTTCCGAACATTTGAAACGTATGGCGCAATTTACACAAGGCAGTGAAGCTAAACAAAAGACATTTCGGTCTATGCAATTAGCTATTAACGGGAATCATCCTTTGGCAAAAAAAATCCTTACTACTAGTGACGAGACTATCCAAAAAGGATTAGTAGAGCAGAGCTATCAATTGGCTTTATTGGCCCAAGGTCTGCTAGAAGGAGAATCATTGGCTGGGTTTATAAAAAATTATACAGACAGCTTATTAGATCAATAGTAGTCTAATTGTGTATTAGAGCTTATTAGAAAGAATAGGTTGTTTGAACTTGCACAGCGGGTGAGCTCTGTTTTTACAGCTCTAATACGTGATTTTCGATAAGCCGTAAGGAATTTTCCTTTTTTATTAAGAAAAAAGTAACAACAAAAATTCATTTTCTACTAATTGCGTGAACGCAAACCAAAGAGTTGCTCAATATACTCGAAGAAAAACCACAGTCGTGAACGGATACCTAAAAAGTATAGAACTTTAAAATAAATACCAACTAATC
>NZ_JAACGG010000091.1:0-2065 GCF_022810525.1 Candidatus Cardinium sp. cByotN1 | reverse complement strand
CCTGCAATCCATCCCGGCAACTGTTTTTCTTTTCATCTGTAAACGCCGCTTGCTGATCGCACTTTTTTCAAAGGGCGCGTTTTTTTTCTAGCATAAGCCATAGTGGTGAACGGAAACGTAAAAATAGAATCAACGCTTCAACCTCCCTCATAACTATTTTTCTTTTCATTTGTAAGCTCTGATTTCTGATCGCAAATTTTTACAAGGGGCGTTTTTTAGTCCACTTCTGGAACAGTAGTGAATAGACACAAAGAATGAGCTTTACAACTATGCTGAATGACCACCTCGATTTTTATTTCTTTATTTAATGTGAAAGAATTTAATGGTAAGGTGTTTTATCTAATAAAGGAACTAAATGTTTATCACCCCGACATCGAGCTAGATGAAAAGGGGTATGTCCATGGTTATTTTTCTTATCTAAAGCAATGTTAGGGTGTTTAACGAATAAAGCAACTAAATGCTTATGATCATGCCCTATGGCTGAATGCAAAGGCGTATTGCCACTTCTATTTTGCACATTTACATCTATATTAGGTTTTTCAACTAATAAAGCAACTATACCTTCATCGCCCCGGAATACAGCTAGATGCAAAGGCGTATTGCCACTTCTATTTTGCGCATTTACATCTATATTAGGTTTTTCAACTAATGAAACAACTATATCTGTATAGCCCCCAAGTACAGCTAGATGTAAAGGAGTATCACCCATTGTATTTTGCGCATTTACATCTACATTAGGTTTTTCAACTAATGAAGCAACTATATCTGTATAGCCCCCAAGTACAGCTAGATGCAAAGGAGTATCACCCATTTTATTTTGCGCATTTACATCTATATTAGGTTTTTCAACTAATAAAGCAATTATATCTATATAACCTTTCCATGCTGCTATGTGCAGCGGTGTATTACCTGTATCTGGATCACTAGTGTTCACATCTAGCCCCTTACTAGTAGGACTATTCAATAAGATCAGAGCCATTGCCTTAGCTTTTTTAGAATCTGGATACGCAAGGGCCTGTACAAGTGAAGTGAAGCCTTGGCCTGTTTTATTAATATCAATGGCTGACTGCCTAATTAAGCCTCGAAGCATTTCTTCATCACCTTGGTCTATAGCCCTAAAAATTACTGTTTTATCATCTAATGATGAGTTTAAAAACATTTTTTTTTCTTTATGACTCAAAGAATTACTACGACTTAACAAGTATTGTACTCTATTAAGATCTCCTTCACCTACAGCTTGATGCCACTTCCTAGCAAATTTAGCAAGCATGTTGTCCTTAGCATTTTGCCTTGATCGTATTCCAAACGCATTGTTGGAATGTTTTAAGCATCCTATTTGTAAAACTAATAGAGGAAAAAAAATGACAATTGACCTAAAGCCATGGGATTTCAAATTAAGCTTTTTCATATCTTTTTATTGTTTTAGTGTTATAAATCATTTAACCAGTTCTATTTCTAGCCTTCTATCGCATAATATGCTTAACTGTGGTTTAGCACTTGGTGCGTTTAAACACAGCTATATTTATTTTATAATTTGCTTTATAAATATTTTTTCGATATTAAAAAATAATTTTATATAAAACAAAATTTTATATCCATTCACCATTTTTTTAGGACCACGCACAAAAAGAAAGCATAGGTTCAAAACATAGCTATAGCGCTGAATAAATATATAATAACTTGATATTCAATATTGATATATTATAGGTATGGTGACTGCCAATAAGCAATTGGGGATTTTAAGTAAAATGTAGGTATGCATTCAGCATTGTGGCAAGAGTTCGCACAAAAATAAAAAACGCCCTTTGTAAAAATTTGCGATCAGAAATCACTCATTACAGCTGAAATAGAAAAACAGTTGTGAGGGAGGTTGAAGCGTCGATTCTGTTTTTCCAGCTGTAAGCTCTGATTTCAGCCAATTTTTGCACAGGGCTTGATTTTTGTTTCCATTCACACAATGGCGTTAACTTAAGGAATTTTTATTGTTTTTTATTTGATTATAAGGTTGTTTATCTTACTCTTTTCGTATCTATTCACGCCATTGACCAATAAAGTTATTTTAACA
>NZ_JAACGG010000090.1:0-12484 GCF_022810525.1 Candidatus Cardinium sp. cByotN1 | reverse complement strand
TGATTTTTTGGTTACTTTTTTATCAAGAAAAAAGTAACAACAAAAATTCATTTTCTACTAATTGCGTCAACGCAAACCAAAGAGTTGCTAAATATAATCGAAGAAAAACCACAGTCGTGAACGAATACATAGAAAAAGGAATATTATACTTTAATACTTCTTGTACCAGTTTTTGAAACGTTACAAACATATCTCTTTCAAGAGCAAATGTTTTTTTTATTATATTTTTTTAAAAATCGAACAAAGAGTATACTTCCTGACATTAAAAAAGCCATAATCTTGCTTATCCAAACAGATGGAATCCCCAGGTTTATCACTTTGATAAGTACATAACACAAGGGAATACCTATTAACCAATTGCTTAATGTAGCAATCAAAAATGGGAAAAACGTATCCTTTAATCCCCTTAAAAGTCCTAAGCTGATCGTATAAAATCCATCTGCAAAAATAAGCAATATGGCTAAAGGAATAGAGGAAGCAATCATGCTATAGTCTGTTGCACTCCCTTGATAACATACAGTAAAAATAAAAAATGAATAACGGACTATAAAAAAAGCTAATACCAACATAACCATACCAGTAGTCCCATAATATATCCAAATAGATTGTTTTTTTTCCTTATGATTGAAACAACGGGTTTGCTTGACTAAAGTAGAAGCTGCTAAAGAAAAACCCCAACTAATCCCAATAGGTAAACTAATTATATTGTCTAATATAGCATTGGCTCCTTTATATAATGCCCCAAGATTTCCTACTATAAGCCCTGTAAAAGAAAAGAAAAAAAATTCTAAAAATAGTTGGCTTCCAATAGGAATACCTAAAGTTAATAGCTTTTTTATATATTGCCTATCAAAGTAGGATAGGATCAATAGATGTTTAGAATCAGTTTCCAATCTTTTCCATACATATGGCATAAGTGCTATTGCCATCATAAATCTACTACATAAAGTCGCTATACCTGCTCCAACAAGACCATTTGTAAAATGGCCTATGTTAACATATATAAACAAATAATTCAGTATGATATTAGCAATCAATCCGATCATAGTTACTATAAAAATAGGTTTTGTATGCCCAAGGCCTTCTAAATAGCGACAAAAAGTATTATAAACCATCGTAGGAAAGATAGAGCAAGCCAGCCATGGCATGTAGTATGGAACCATCTCTACTGCTTGTGTATCTTGTTTAAGATAAGGTAGCCAATGAATCATACATAATAAAAAGCCAGCAAAAATTATTGACCCAAGTACATTAATAAATAAGCTATTAAAAAACCATTTCGTATTTTCATGTATGGTTTGGTGATTGAGTTTTTCTATAAAAGGCTGAATGCCATAAGCAACACCAGCAGGAAAAATAGAGAAGACAATAGATAGATCTATACTTATAGAAACAGCAGCTACGGAAATCATACCTAAATGAGCAATCATAAGTAAGTCCGTAATAGGGATTAGATAGTGTACCATCATACTTAGTATGATAGGAGTAGATAGTTTCAAAAAATGGATCATGTAAAAAGCTTTATTGCTTGAAATTAACAGTATTAGTTATACATAAATGGGTTAAAGTTTTTAAAAAAATTAAAGCCTTTTACCAAATTAGCATATTTTTTATTACCTATTATAATCACCAATGCAGTCTGATGATGCATTCATAAGGATGAAGGACGCTCCGTTTTGGGTGCACTTTTGCCCCAGTAGTGAATGGATACGTAAAATAGTTGTGCTCAGCAAGTGACGGTTACAAATGCAATAGAAATACCTTTGATAAGGCTGACTTCAAACAATAGATGGTCCTGCTTTAATATCCTTGATCATAAACTGTAAAGATTTATGGCCTAAGTAATAATTATACCCTATGGTATAGGCCATAGCAAAGGGCTTACCAGTAGCAACAAGTGGTAGATAACCTCCCAACCCAAAGCCTATGGCTTCATAAGAAGCCTGACCATCTATTTGATATACCTCTAGTTTAAGATGTTTTTCTTTAACCAAATGACATTTACGAGCATAAACTTTTTCACTAGCAAATACAGGTGTGGCATTGCCTGGTCCAAAAGGAGCCATTTGCATCAATATGTTTACAAATTTTTGTGTAATAGCCTGAAAAGAAATAAGGGCATGAATGCTTTGCTGAGGAATCAATAAATCATCTGTAATGGTTGCTGATACTACTTCCTCAAATTGTTGTTGGAATGTAGTCATATGTGCTAGCGGCATGGTTAGACCTGCCGCAAAAGCATGCCCACCATATTGGTCTAGAAGCGGACTGCATTCGGAAATAGCTTCATAAATATTATACCCCGGTATGGAACGAGCAGAGCCAGTGGCTTTACCATCAGCAAGGGTTAAAATTACAGTAGGCCTGTAGCATTGTTCAATGCAACGGGAAGCTACAATGCCAATAATACCTTTGTGCCAATCTGGATTAAAAAGCACTGTACTTTTGGTTCCATAAGCGTTATTTTCTATCATGGTCAAAGCTTCTTGCGTAATCGTATAGTCGAGGGATTGACGTAAGAGATTCTGTTGATTGATAGACTGTGCTAACTTATAGGCATTTGCTAGATCCTGTTCTATGAGTAACTGAACGGCCAAAGAGGCATGGTTCATACGTCCAGCAGCATTAATCCGTGGGCCTATTTTAAAAACAATATCAGAAATGGTAATCGTAGCCGAAAAGTAGCCTAATTCCATTAATGCTTGTAGCCCCGGACGAGGGCTGTTTTCTAATTGTTTAATACCGTAGTAAGCTAAAATCCTATTTTCATCTACCAAAGGAACAATATCACAAGCGGTACTAACGGCCACAAGATCTAAATAATCATAAAGCATATCCGGCTTTAACCCACACTTTTGACATAAAGCTTGTAATAACTTAAAACCTACACCACATCCTGATAATTCTTTAAAAGGGTAAGAACAACTTGGTTGTTTTGGATCTAAAATAGCATAAGCTGGTGGCAAACTAGCTCCTACTTCATGATGGTCACAAACAATCACATCTATGCCCCGCTGAACGGCTCGAGCAATGGGTGTATAGGCTTTTATACCACAGTCTAAGGTGATGATAAGCTTAATACCATTTTGATAAGCACTTTCTATGGCCTGCATAGAAACCCCATAGCCCTCTATCATTCGGTCTGGAACATAATAACTTAGTGTTGCACCAGGTAAGGATCGAAGAAAACCATAAACCATAGCAACAGCTGTAGTACCATCTACATCATAGTCACCATAAATTAATATTTTTTCTTTGCTATTTATGGCACGGTGCAAACGGGCTACCGCTTGTTCCATCCCTTGCATTAAAAAAGGATCATGCAATTGAGATAAAGAGGGGCGAAAAAAATCCTTGGCCGCTTGAAAAGTTTCTATTTCTCTATGCACCAAAATGGATGTAATAGCAGAAGGGGTACCCAGGACCTTTTCGAGTGCTGCTACCTTATCAGGCTTTTTAAAAGATTCAATAACCCAACGTTTCTGCATAAACGCATCAACTATAAATATAAAGTTGCTGACAAACGATTAGATTCTTTAATGGCCAAACTACTGCTATAGTGAGAGGTTGGATATTTTGCTATAATTTCTTGGTAGCAATCATAAGCCTGTTTATATTGCCCATCTGTTTCAAAAGCGATAGCCGCTTTAATCAAATAGCCAGGGCTATATACACTATTTTCTTTATAGTGAGCGGCCTTCATATAATAGATAGCAGCTTGTTTATGATTTTTTTGTTCACTGTGTGCATCACCCATTACAGACCAAGCACGGGCTTGCAAGATAAAATCTTTAGCCTTAAACCTACTTAAAAAAGCTAAGGCTTCATCATATTGTTTTTGGTGCATGTAGGCAATACCTGTATAAAAACAAGCTAGATTTGCAGTGGTAGTACCAGGATATGCTTTAATAATTTCCAACAAGCCTTTATGAACGCCATCTCCCTTTAACGCTTTATCAAAATCGCCTGCTTCAAAATGATAAACCGCTTGAAAAGCCTCATCCTCTGCTTTTAAACTCTTTATTGGTTTGCGATACAAAAACCATAGCCAAGAAGCAGCTGCCATACAAGCGATCAAAAAGAATAAAATATACCACTTTTTTTTGCTGTGATTGAGCTTTTTTAAACTTTCTTTTTCCCGGCTATTCGCTATAATCTTTCTAGGAATACTGTTTATATCTATGATTTTCATAAAATTTAATGCTGAAGAAATGGATAATCTTTTTGTTTATACACATAATCATAAACCGTTGCTGGATCTGGAAACGAAGATTGCTCTGCAAAAGCAACTGCTTGCGCAATTTGATCTTTTACTTTTTGTTCCATAGCTTCCAATGCCGCTTCATTTGCAACTTTCTTTTTTAGAATCAACGCTTTAAGCTTGAGAATCGGATCTTGCTCTTTGTAGACTTCTACCTCGTCTTTGGTACGATAAGTAGCAGGGTCAGACATTGAGTGGCCTCTATAACGGTAGGTTACAAACTCTAATAAGCTGGGGATACCTTTTCTAGCTTTTATGGCTGCTTGTTCCACAGCACAGTGTACAGATTCTACACATAAGCCATCTAAACGCGCTGCATCCATAGCATAACTGCTGCCCAATCGAAAGAGTTCCGTTACATTAGAACTCCGTTCTACTGAAGTACCCATGGCATACCCATTGTTTTCAATAACAAAAATGATGGGTAACTTATAAAGCATGGCTAAATTGAAAGCTTCATGGACAGCCCCCTGACGCACTGCACCATCGCCCATAAAAGTAATGCACAGATTGCCGGTTTTTTTATATTGTTCAGCAAACGCAATACCTACCCCTAAAGGGACGTGTCCACCCACAATGCCATGACCACCTAGAAAATGACGAGCTTTATCGAACATATGCATAGAGCCACCATATCCTTTAGAAACACCAGTAGCTTTACCATAAAGCTCAGCCATTACTTGACTAGGGCAGGTTCCCAATGCAATCGGATGAGCATGGTCACGGTAAGCAGTAATGTATTTATCCCCTTGGCGCAGTGCCGTAACAGCGCCAGCTATACAAGCCTCTTGACCTGTATAAAGGTGACAAAAGCCTCGAATTTTTTGCTGTCCGTAGAGTTGAGCTGCCTTATCTTCGAATTTACGTATCAGCCACATCATCTCATACCATTGCCCATAAAAAGGCGAAAGATCTGCCCTACTAATAGAGGATAAAGGAACTTGTGTTTTATCTATAGTTGAAGAGATCATGGTTATACTTGGTTGCTATCATTATCATTAAGCAAAATTACCCAACTAACGACAAAAAATCAAAAAAGTAAAGTATTATAGCTGTTCGGCAAATTGACAAATAAGGATAGATAGCCGATATGGCTTTTGCTGATCATTTTATACATTATACTTTGACAGAATTAACCTAAAGTATATAGAAACAAATTAGTACTTTTTCCCATTTTTTTCAGCCCATTATATGTAAACCGTGCGCTCGGAAGGACTCGAACCCTCAACCTTCGGAGCCGAAATCCGACGTTCTATCCGGTTGAACTACGAGCGCGTAATCAAAAATTTATATATTTTAGGTTTTACTCAAGCCAAATGGGGTCTTCAGTAAAATGGTAAAAATTTAGACTAAAAGTACAAAACTTTATGCAGATATATGCTTATAGCCAAAGAACTTTGTAAATCTTATCATGCCTACAAAATCCTGAATCAGGTTAGCCTATCCATCCATGCTGGAGAAATGGTGGCCATTATGGGTCCCTCTGGGGCGGGTAAAACTACTCTATTACATCTTTTATCTACCCTAGATAAGCCAGATAGTGGTTCCTTAACGTTAGATGGAGAAGATCTTACAGCACTGGAAGGTAATGCATTGGCAACATTTAGAAATAAAAAAATAGGTTTCGTTTTTCAATTTCATAACCTTTTACCTGAATTTACACTTTTTGAAAATATTTGCATCCCTGGTTATATTGGCTCTTCTTCTAAAGAATCAGTAGCTCAAAAGGCCAATGATCTTTTATCTTTGTTGGGCATTAGCCATCGAAAAAACCACTTGCCAGAAGCTGTTTCTGGTGGCGAAAGGCAGCGTGCAGCGGTAGCTAGAGCATTGATCAACCACCCGGCTATTGTTTTTGCGGATGAACCAAGTGGTAACCTGGATGCTAAAAATGCACAAATGCTACATACCCTTTTCTTAGAGCTTTCCAAACAATTAAAACAAACTTTCGTCTTGGTAACCCATAACCAATCGCTAGCCACTATGGCAGATAGAATTTTATTACTAAAAAATGGTATATTAGAACCAAGGAAAAGCGTAGATTGAAACTATATTTAGCTGTTCCCTGCTACTAAAATGCTTATAACATACAAAATAAACTATATGCTTAGTAAGATATATACAAAGGTTATGTTAACTATGGCTTTGACCTCCATTCCATGTTATGCGTCAGAGTCAAAAGTATCTGCTAGACAGAATAGCCATAACCATGATAACCATGGTTACGTAGACTGTCATTCCTGGGCTGCTTATTTACATCATCATCCAGGTTATAAACCCTATCATCCAGTTACTAATATTAAAAAACATGGATGTAATTGGGGTACCTGGGTAACTTTTCCTCAAAAAATTGAAGCTATACAGGCCAGGGTAGGCCATATTGGTACTCCCTTGGAATTGTGTCGGTCAAAAGATTTTTTAGTAATCTATAAGCATCCTCGCTATTATGAAGAAGCTTTTTTCAATTATATAGTAGACAAGCGTTATACTTTAGAGCAAAAAAAAATTGCTGCATACGCTATGAGCAAGCACTCATATACCTATTGGGAAAGATTTTGCCAGCTATATAAGAAAAAAGAAATAGAGCTCCCTCTTTTAGAGTTGATGCTTGCTATTCATATAACTAATTCTTTTAATGATTGCCATTTTAAGATTATCCCGACAAAAAAGATAAAGCGAGTTGCTCCTGCCTTGGAACGTATTCAAAATAATATCCCAAAAGATTCGTCTTTGCATAATCATCTTAAGTCTATATTAGTAGATAACCAATTACCAAAGTTATGGGATAAGTATCGCATAGATTATTCTGGTGACATTTCACGTTTTTATTATACTGATTATTATACTGAGAACTTCCTGTTTTATGATATTCTTACCGATGCAGTCAAAGAGGCAGACTATGTAATAAATGGTGAACCCGGTAGTAGTCCGTTTCATTTAGATCGCTACCCTTACTTTTTAATGGTTATGGAGCATCCTGAGACGTACTACCCTGCTCATTGTGAGCTTGGGCCAAGAAATCAAAGAGAACAAGACAAATCAAAAAAATATACAGATGGTATAGATGTATTGCGATATAAAGGATATACAGATGAAGAAAAATCTATGGCTATATTTGGTATGTCTCAATTAGGTGTAACAGATAGCCGTGAATCCTCCGGTTATTATGCCTTTATGATAGACCATGCTATAGAATGGTATAAGCTAGGCAACCTTTCGGTACACCATTTATTAGAATTATTTATATGTAATTTTCCTACATTCTATAAATATCCTTTTTTTATTTTAGATTATAAGGAGGAAGCTATACAAAAAGCTTTGAACAAATTTATAGCAGAGCCTACTATACCGGAAGGTATTAAAGAAGTTGCCCGTAAAGTCAAAAATGGTACTTTAGCTACTAAAGAAGAAATGGACTATATGCAAGGCTATCGTACTTTCCGAAAAACGCATTTTACCTTGTATGAAACGATTGTTCCTCGTGGTTAGTACCTTACTTATTTCAACCAATAGCCCGCTGCGTTGAATAACTTTACTGTAATAGTATAACGCATATAGTGCATATTTAACTGGGTAAGCTTTATATGATTCAATCCGCCCAAACAGTTCTCCAAGACTTGCATAAAGGTATTTATCAACCTATTTACTTTTTGCAGGGGGAAGAAGTATACTACATTGATGCGATTACCGAATATATCGAAGAAAAACTCCTGACACCAACTGAAAAGAATTTTAATCTAACCATTGCCTATGGCAAAGAATGCAGTATGGCTACACTGCTTACCCAAGCACGTCGTTTTCCAATGGCCGCTACTTTACAAGTGGTAGTTGTAAAAGAAGCACAAGAGATGGCAGATTTAAAAAATGCTACGGGTCAAAAGTTATTGTTACATTATTTAGATCATCCACAGCCCACTACCTTATTAGTCTTTGCCTATAAATATAAAACCATAGATGGTCGTACTGCCTTGGGTAAAGCCTTAAGCAAAAAAAATATGCTGGTTACTGCCAAAAAGCTCTACGATCAACAATTACCTGCTTTTATTAAATCCTGTGTGAAAAACCTAACATTAACTATAACAGAAGAAGCTGCTTGCTTAGTAGAAGGCTATATAGGTAACGACCTGACCAGAATCACTAGTGAGCTCCATAAATTACGTATTAACCTTACGCCAGGTAGCACTATTACCCATAGCATCGTAGAAGCTTATATAGGTCTGCATAAACCTTTCAATGTATTTGAACTACAAAAGGCCATTATGCAAAAAGACTACCCAAAAAGTTATCAAATCATTCGTGTTTGCGCATCTAATGCAAAGGAACATGCTGCTCTTCCGATTGTAACCATTCTATATAATCTTTTTGCTAAGCTACTTATATTGCATCAAACCAAAGAAACCGTTCCTACTAAAATTGCTCAGCAAATTGATGTAAATCCTTATTTTATACAGGGATATCTTCATGCGGTGCAAAACTATACAGTTCATGAAACTATGAAAAATATCACCTATCTCCATCAAGCCGACTTACAGTTAAAAGGAATTGATTCTAATCTTAATGACTATCAAATTATGAAGGGATTAATTTTTAAATTAATGCACCCATAAAGTGCTTGCTAAGCTTACTTTTTTATCTAAAAAAAGGCCTCTTGCAAAACCTATTTGTGATCAGCCATTTTTAGGAGCAATGGAGCTAAGTACCGCCAAATACTCGATTATTGGAGGAACATATAGAAGCATCGACACCAACATGGCCATTAGTAATAGGTTTTGTAAGAGGTATATGTAAAAGAGCGCTAAGAAAATAGTTGTATAGTAAATAGAAATCCATATTTTGGCTAGTGTGAAGAACTACTGATGTTTGAACCTAAAATATCCATATATCCATGCTGCAACCCATATATTCCGCCATTTTAATTGCCATTTTCCTAATGGCTATTCCTTATCAAGGATTCTCTATGACCAACGACCAGCTGAGACCATTTGCACAAGCTATTTTTCATGAAGGCATATGGCTTTTTAAGCAACATCAATATGCAGCAGCCGAAAAGTACTTTCAAGCCTATTTGAACACCCAAGGAAAAAAGTATAACAAAGAAGAGGCTGCTTATCATATAGCACTATCTGCTTTAGCCAATCAAGACCGGAATCTAGCAATATTTTTGCAGTATTTTATAACCAGATACCCTAGAAGTCGATACATAGAAACGATGCGCTATTACTTGGCAAAATGCTTTTTTGAATCAGGTCAATTTCCTAAAAGCCTCTCTTTATATCAAACTATTCAAGCAGATTGCTTAGCCCCTAAAGAGCGCATAGTCCTTGAATATGCTATAGGGGATAGTTATTTACAACTAAAAGATTGGACCCATGCAAAAAAGTATTTTACAACTATTAGCGATAAAAACCATCCTTATTACCATGCGGCACAATTACAGATGGCCTACATCGCTTTGCAGGAAGCAGATTATGATGGTGCACTTGTAGCACTTGAAAAAGCTAGTGAAAAATACAGCTTAGAAGCCCAAAGTTTAACGTTAAAGGTATACCATAAAGCCGGCCAATTTGAATCATTACTTGCCTATGTAGGGCGTTATCCAGATGCATCTTTTAGCAAGCAAGACCATCTAGTTATTGCAGACGCTTATTTTTTTCTCAAGCAATATGCAGCAGCTATTACCCATTATCAGATAGCCTTAGATAATCGAACAGACCGGATGACGCGCGCTAAGCTAGGCCATGCTTTCTATGAAACAGAACAATATGCTAAAGCAGTTGCTTGTTTGCAGCAACTGCTTCATCAGACGACAGATTATGCAAGTCAAATAGCTGCCTACTACAGCGGTCTTATCTATGAAAAAGAGGGTGCTATTCCAGCAGCTATAGCTGCTTTTTCTAAAGCAGAAGGGTTAAGATTTGATGGAGAGCTAAGTGATTTGGCTGCTATCAAAGTTGCCGGCTTGCGTTACCAGCAAGGCGCTATTACAGAGGTTATAGCAGCCATGACTGCTTTTGTTGAAACCCATCAGGAAAGCAAAAACCTTTCCACTGCACAAGCCTTACTAGTACAGTGTTACTATAAAACAAAAGCTTATCAACGCGCTATAGATTATATAGCCACACTGCCCTACAAAACGGAAACACTCTTAAAGTTGTACCAAAAAGTACTTTTTTACCAGGGAATAGAAGACTATAATCAGGATAGGTTAGAGCATGCCATACAATACTTGCAGCAATCGCTTGTTTTTCCTTTTAAACCATCTTTAGTCTTACAAGCTCAGTTTTGGTTAGGAGAAGCTTTTTCTGCACTTGGTAAATATGAAAAAGGGTTAAAGTTTTATACAAAATGTATGCAACAAGGTAATTTAAATACACTCTTTTATGAAAAAAACCTATATGGCCTAGCTTATAGTTACTTTAACACTGGCGCGTACACCACTGCAGCTAAAACCTTTGAACAGTATATAGCGATTACGCAAAAACAGCCAGCTGCTACCCACTACGATGCCATTCTTCGATTAGCGGATTGCTATTATGTCAAGAAAGATTACCAACAAGCACTTAAGCTATATGCAGATGTGTATACCTATCATCCTGCTCACGTTCGTTACCAGGAAGCATTGATTTATCAAGCCTTAGGAGACAATCCTCGGGTAGAGCGTTGTCTGCAAGAAGTCCTTACCAACCATACAGAAACCATATATTATGAAAAAGCATGCTATCACAAGGCCTGTACTATATTTAATGCAGGTAACTATCAAGCAGCTATTCAAGCATTTAGCCATCTCATGCAAATAACGTTAACTAGTGATCTACAACCAGAATTATTAATGAAACGGGCTCTTGCTTATGAAAATATTCAAAGATATGAAGAAGCTGCTGCCGACTACGCAGCTATTTTAGACCAATATCCTAGCCATACCCATGCAGAAAGTGCTTTAATGGCTTTATCAAACCTATGTTCTACAAAAAGAACATCTGACAAAACAGAGGTTTACTTAGAAAAGTATGCACATATAGCTAAAAAAATAGCTAGTCATTCTGATGAGCGTACCATTGGCAGAGCTAAGCAGCTCTTTTACAATCAAGCTTATGCAAAAGTATTGCAACAGTTGACTTGTTTTGATAAACAGTATCCAGGTAGCCCATTGCTTGGAGAAGCTTATTTTTTAATCGCAGAAAGTTATTATAGGCTACAAAAGCAGAACGAGGCAATCAGCTATTATAAAAAAGTAGTAGCCACTCCCCCAACAACTTGCCATAAAAAAGCATATCTAAGAATAGCTGATTTAGCTTACGAAGGCAAACGTTTTCAAGAAGCTGTCACCTATTACCAAAAACTACAGAAAATGCAACTGACGCATAAAGAATATCACCAGGCCTTAATTGGACTTATAAAAGGTAGTTTTATGCTAAAAAAATATCAAATTACCACACCTGCTTGTTTAGAATTATTGAATAGTGCTAAGGAAGCACCAATTGAAATGATACAACAAGCTTCTCTTTACCTTGGTAAGGTAGCTATGCAGCGAGCAGAATACAAACGTGCTAAAAGCCATTTTTTAAAAGCCAGTAGACCATTGCATACGATTACTGCAGCAGAAGCACAATATCTATTGGCCCATGTAGAATTTAAATTAAAAGCGTATCAACCCTCTTTAAATATTTTATTTGATCTGGTGGAAAAATTTCCACAGAATAACGATTATATAGATCGTGCCTTTCTACTTATGGCAGATAATTATATCATGCTAGGGAATTTTAGGCAAGCTAAAGCTACCTTAGATTCTATGATCAATAACTCCAAGGATCAAAAACAAATTGCACTGGCTAAACAAAAAAGAGGTAAGGTGGTCGCAAGGTTACAATAGGAAGTGTACAAGTAGTATCTTCAAAACATTAGTACATCGAGCATTTTTAACCTATTTATATAGCATCTGCTGAGACAATGGCGTCAACTTAAGGATGACCACCATTGATACATAAGCCGTAAGGCATTTTTATCTTATTTTTTTCTTGATAAAAAAGCAAACGCTCTGTAAAAAGTTTCGGAAATCATCTATTAAAGCTGGAAAAACAGAACTCACTCGCTCGGCGGGTTCAAACGTATCTGTTCCTGATACTGGTAAAAAATGAATTTTTTAAAACTACTTTTTCCTTGATAAAAAAGTAAGCAAAAAATCAAGCCCTGGTAAAAAGTTGCGGCAAGCGCCCCTTACAGCTG
>NZ_JAACGG010000009.1:0-4085 GCF_022810525.1 Candidatus Cardinium sp. cByotN1 | reverse complement strand
GTTTTTTTATATATTATTATATATAATAATCAATTAAATATATCCCTTAAGCTGACGCCATTGCATGAACAGATACAATCTAAAAGTTGTATTGTATTGCCTGTCCATCCATATTAATTTTATTTAAAAATTATTCGTCTGTAGGCGCATTTTGGCATGCTATTTGTTGTGCTAGCATTTGTGCTATTGTATGAAAAGGAAACATTGTGTTAGAAGGTATAACACCTAGATCTCCCTGTTGGCAGATCATGGGCAACAATGGAATTTGTCCTAAAAAAGGTATAGATGCTTTTTCGGCTAGTAGCTTACCTCCATCTTTTCCAAAGATATAATGGGGTTGGATGCCCCCTTTTTTTGCTGTTAAGAAGTAGGACATATTTTCTATCAATCCTAAAATGGGTACCTTAATTTGTTCTTTTTTAAACATAGCAATTGCTTTTTGTGCATCGATTAGTGCGATTTTTTGAGGTGTAGTCACCACTACAGCTCCCGTAATCGAAATAGTTTGTACCAAGGTAAGGTGAATATCACTGGTGCCAGGAGGCAGGTCAATCAATAAATAATCCAATGAACCCCAATCTGCATCTTGCAACAATTGCTTAAAAGCAGCACTGGCCATAGGTCCACGCCATACAATGGCTTCTTGCATATTGGATAAAAATCCAATAGAAAGCAGCTTAACATTATTTTTTTTGATAGGAATAATATGGCGCTTTCCTGCCTGTTCTACTATAGTTGGTTTTATGGTTTGGCAACCCCACATAGTAGGAATAGATGGCCCAAATATATCAGCATCTAAAAGTCCTACATCTGCACCATGGTTAGATAACGCTAGTGCCAAATGGGTAGCAATAGTGGATTTGCCAACACCACCTTTTCCAGAAGCAATAGCAACAATATTTTTCACGCCAGGTAGTATAGAAGATGCATGACGTCCTGAAGTGACTTTGGACATAAGGTTAATCACAATTTCAAAATCATTGGTTACCTCTTGACGAATCGCTTGTATACATGATTGTTTAATCACTTCTTGTAAGGGGCAAGCTGGGGTAGTCAGTACAATTGTAAAAGAAATCGTAGCATCATTTATATAAAGATTCTCAATCATACCCAATGAAACGAGGTCTTTTTTTAAATCAGGATCCTCTACCCTACTTAAAGCTTGTAAGATCCTTGCTTGTAACCGATTCATGATTGGAGGGTTTGCGTGATCATGCTACCTAGACTATAATTATAATATTATGTATATGTTTAATTTATAATGGTAAATTTAAGCCGTGAGAAATTTTTATCTTGATTTCTTGTCAAGAAAAAAGTGGTATTAAAATTACTAAGTACCAGTAGACTAAGTGAAAGCCATTATTTTTAAAAATCAATAAAATATAGATCTTAAGTTGACGCCATTGGCTGTTCACGAAATGGCTCAAAAAGTCATTTTTGCTTTTTAATGGGTGCCATAGGGCTGAATGGATAAGTTTAACTGAATCCAACAAAAATAGATAAGCCAAAGTAAAGAAAAATTTATGGATTTTTCATAAATTTGAAGCTCCTTAGGAGCTGTTAAATAGATGAAAAATTGTATCCATTTACTACTGTGGCAGAAGTGCACCCCAAAAACGCCCCTTGTAAAATAGGTTGCGCCCAGAAAGTGAACGTTACAACTAAAATCGAAAAACAGTTTTTACCCATGTCGGGAACAGATACGCAAAATCTATGCTTAGATCTTGTATGCTAGATAAGCCAAAGTAAATTATAACTATTGTGTAATATAAATATTATAACTATAATAAGTTGGTTATTTAGCGCGCGCCAAGTATCTTACTATAAGATTATTTATTTTTGTTTGATTTTATTTCTCTAATTCTTATGCTGATGCAATCAAAAAAAGTTAGGTTTTTAGTTTTTGTATCGCTATTTTTTTTTCAATCTCTTCCCAGTAGCTCTGCCTTAGGGGTAGATTTTATAGAAAAAGCTCATTTTAATAAAGATGGATCTGGAGAATTTAGCATTCAAGTTGATTTAAAAAAGACAAGGAATTTAATTGCCTTTATTAAGTACTTACATAAATTACGTAAAGACTATAAGGATATAACGCAAGCTATTGCGTGTCATGCCTTTAACAAGGCTAGCGAAAGGTTAGAACAACTATCCGATATCAGTCAAGTATGCGTCAAGCATAATAAAAAAATGCTTAAGGTTGAATTAAGCTTTAGCTTTAACCATATTGAAGCCCTTAATGAAGCTATGAGCAAAATTATTCACAAAGGCTTAGATCCCCCTAAGATCACCTATTTTAGTCTTGATGACGAGCTCTTTGTCCGTGAAGATATAAATGGTATCACCAAAAAGTTGTTGTATTATCAAGATAATGATAACAGCTTGATTAAAAGTTTAAAGCTACTCTCCTTTTTTAAGGAAACTAGCTATAAGACTATTTATACTTTTCATAAAAAAATTAAAAACTGTAGTAATCCATTAAGCAAGTTCACGGAAAACACAATAAGGATTACCCACCATGTCTTTGCTCCTGATGAAATAGAACACTCCATAGGAAATCGTGTTTTTTTTGCAAAAGATTAGTTTATTAAATAGTAAAGTACCATTTTTATGAAAACCAAATACGTCTACCTAGCAGAAAGAATAGAGGCTTTAAAGCACTGTCTTTGACTATGCTGGTAAAAATACCAAACTAACACTTTTAGAAACACAAGTTACAGACCCTTCTTTTTGGTCAAATCCAGCGGAAGCACAACAAACCATCCAACAAATTAAAATCTTAAAGGAAGCGATTAGTCAATTCAATACCATACAAGCTCAATGGGAAGAACTGCTTGTATTAGAAACTTTATTTGGAGAAGATAGTGTAGCCCAAGAAGAGCTTGCTCTGTTAGCATCAGCTCTTACGAAGTTGTTAGAGGAAGCTGAGTTAAAAAAAATGTTGGATGGGCAAGAAGATCATTTAAATGCCATCATAGATATAAAGCCAGGTGCGGGTGGCACAGAAAGTCAGGATTGGGCCTATATGTTGGTCCGTATGTATACTATGTGGGCAACTAAGCGGGGTTATACAGTTAAAACTGTTAACTACCAACCAGGAGATAGTGCTGGCGTAAAGGCTGTTACCCTAGAAGTGATAGGTTCTTATGCTTATGGATATATTAAAGCAGAAGTAGGTATTCATCGACTCGTACGCCTTTCTCCTTTTGATGCTGCAGGTAAACGACACACCTCCTTTGCCTCTATATATGCAGCCCCTCTTATTGATGATTCTATAAAAATTGAAATCAACCCTACCGACCTTATTTGGGATACGTTTCGCTCTGGTGGAGCAGGAGGGCAAAATGTCAATAAGGTAGAAACAGCTGTTCGTGTTAAGCATATTCCCTCTGGTACCGTAGTAGAATGTCAACAAGAACGCTCTCAACTACAAAATAGGGATAAAGCTTTGCAGTTGCTTAAATCTAAGCTCTATCAACAAGAATTAGACAAGAGAAGGGAAAAACAGCAGCAAATAGAGCAAAATAAAAAAAAGATTGAATTTGGTTCCCAAATCAGGAGCTATGTATTGCATCCTTATAAAATTATTAAAGATAACCGAACAGGCTATGAACGAAAAGATGTAGAAAATGTTTTAGATGGAGATCTTGATGGGTTTATAAAAAGTTATTTATTACAATAGGATTCAATGGCGTCTTTGTATCTCTTCAAGCTAATGGCTGTCTTTTAATGATCTTTTGCTAAAGCGGAGTAGGAGGGATTCGAACCCCCGGTACCTTTTTTAGGGTACATCCGTTTTCGAGACGGATACCTTCAACCACTCAGACACTACTCCAACAGCTATTCAAGCCCTGACCCACGGAGGCAGATTATACCTAAAAAAGAAACGGCATACAAGCCAGTTTTTTAGAAGTACTGTGGCAGGACCACGCACAAAAAGACAAAAGTAGGATCAAAAAGTCTTTTTTACCAGTCCTATGAACAGACAATGGCGTCAACTTAAGGAATTTTTAATTATTTTTATTTGATTATAAGGCTTTTTTATCTTACTTTTTTCTTGATAAAAAGGTAAGCAAAAAATCAAGCCC
>NZ_JAACGG010000089.1:0-17534 GCF_022810525.1 Candidatus Cardinium sp. cByotN1 | reverse complement strand
TTAAAAAATTTATTTTTTAACAGTGTCACGAACAGATACCGTAACTTTTTACAAGGAGCGCTTTATAAGCAGCTCCACCATAGTGCTGAATAGATAAGTGAAAATGAAATTATTTTTAAAATAACTTTCTTAATCACCTGATTATTTCAATTGAGACTATTTTCTGTTTACGACATTGGCAAATAAGCATTATTTACAAGATGCCTCATAGGGCATCTTGTAGCTGAATTTTAGACTCAGGGTAAATGAGTGAATGATTCTGGTCAGTGAATAATTCTGGAATGTAGTTCCTAGCGGCACCCAGACTGTATCCTATGTTGTAGCCTATAAACACATATCCTGCTGCCTGTAACAGTGATTCTGGTTCTATCGCAAATATTATTGACCTAAGCATAGTTCGTACTCTACTGACTCTACTGACTCTACTGAAGTTGCTTGCTGTTGGTAAAAAATTCCTACTATGTACATCTTCTTCTTGCCTATTAGAAGTATGATCTATATTTATCCTTTGTCTTATATCGCTTTGCGAACTATGACTGTGCTCTTTCCCTTCTTCTGAAATAGGAGTATTATCCATACGTAGGCTTTTCATTGTATTTACACAAGCAGATAAGCTAATTAGGCTGAGTAGCCCAATAAGTAAACTAGACCTATGTTGTATATTGTTTTTTCTCATGATCTACATAAATATTTATTATATAATGACTTATCAGGTAAGTAGAATTATTTATGTCTGTTCACTACTGTGGATAAAATTTGATTTTCGGCATGTTTTCGGTATCATTATAGAACAATTTTTTAGCTCAATCGCTGAATACTTGTTCCAAATTTTATTAGTACACAACTATAAAAAACACTGTTTTCTGCCACAGTCGTGAACGGACACAATTATTTTAGATTTTTTTTCTAAACGGGTCACCCATATCAGGAAAACTTCCTCGGGCTGATTGATTATGTGAAGAATAATTACTGCTTGGCTCACTTGAGCCAGCATAATAACCAATAGCACCACCAACAGCACTATATATTGCTGCTTTACCTACTTCTTTTACAATATCCTTTCCACTTTCTTTTACAACTTGTTTAAAAGTTTTACTATTCTCACCACCCATACGTAATGCTGAGCTTGTATTTATACAAGAAGACAGGGTGTTTAACCCGAATAGCATAATGAATAATTTGGAGTTATATTTTAGATATTTTTGTTTCATATTCAAAATGTTTAATAGTGATAGTACTAATTAATAAAGACTCAGTAGTATTATTTCAATAAATAGCCGATGCTATTTATATTTTTTTAACCTACTTAAGCCTAACGTTAAAAGAAAAAACCTCCTTTTGTAAGTAGTAATTGCAGTTAGAAAGTACACCCTAAAGCTGAAATAGAGAAACACTATGCTTGAGCTACTTAAAACGGGCAAGTCCTGTTTTACAACTTTAAAGTCTGCTTTCTAAAGCTATCTACCCAAAGCTTGGCTTTTGGAAGCTTCTTCATCAACAAAAAAATATCATATAAGTGTCTTATTTACGTTTACGATTGATTTGAAGAAATAAATCAATAAATAAACCAGAACTACTTGCTAAACAGCTACTTAAATTAAGAAAATAATAATATTGATTCGTGCTATATACATTTTTTTATTTTTTCTTGTATATTCTTCTGGAATAATTTTATATCCTCTTTATCTTTAAGTGATTGAGCATTGTTATTTTTTATGCACAAATTTGTGTCATTTCTTGACCCAAGATAATTAGCAATTTTTTTGCCTTCATCATTAGATAAATCTGCATACATTATTGCTGTATTTCCGCCCATGTTCTTTAAATTTTGATCTGCCCCTACAGAAACTAAAAACTTAACAGCTTTATAATTGTTAATTTTTGTTGTTCTCATCAATAGCGTATTATTACTTAGATCTTTCGCATCTTTATGTAAACCTGCATCAAGTAGACATTGGATGGCCTCTGGTAAATAGCTTTTTTCCTCCAGGTAATCTATAATTTCTTGAGTTATAGCAGTCGGATCATCAATCTTAAATGGACTACAATCTATTGACACATTCCCTTCATATAATTTACCGAATTTATCAATAGCGATTTCTGGAGGCGTTACAGCACTTCTATTATCACTTACATTCGAATTGTTTAGATTTGCAAGTTCGTTTGCACCTGCTACTATAGCCGTTCCATTCATTAATACGACTATTCCAGGAGCTACTACATCTTTTATAGTGTTTACTATAGAGCTTACGGTTGTGCTTACATTATTCATTACTTCTGTTGTCGTTCCATTACCGATGTAGTTTCTCATCAGACCTTCCTCTAGAACAGGGTTAGTTTCTGATGACCAATTATATATATATAAATAAATACTAGTTCCAATTAAAGACAGGCAAGTGGTTGTTCCCAGCACTGAAGCAATAATACCTAGTTTTGATTTATACCAAGGCTCTTTAACGAGATTAAACTTTAGATCCTCATTAGGGGGCTGATGATTGAGTAGATTTGCTTGCTGCGTTTGTTTGATGTCCCTATAAAAGGCCTCTATTCTTTTCTTTTTTTGCTTTTTTTCTTTTGACTTGAAGCAATCCATTCCTAACTGTCGTCCTGTATTGACACAAGAAGATAAGGTATGGAAACTTAATAAGCCTATAAATAAGCTTATCCTGGAACGTGTGTATGTTTTTTTTGTTTTCATAGTATTGATTGTTTAACTGTATGTGCTACAAACACTACTAAGCAGGCCTGAGATAGGCAATGAATAGTTTAACGTATGAATCATCTATATTACCAAGCCTACTTAATGTTCTAACCAAGGCCCTTTTTTCCTTTTGATGAGCAGTAATGGAGACTAAATATTTACTTACTTCTCACTCATATAATTAACAAAAAAAAAAAAAGAAATGCAAACATAATGCAATAAAAATCAATACATTTAAATAGATATTTGAAATACTATGGAAATTTTTGCTTTAATACCTAATGGTAGCTAGCTTAAAAAAATATGAATGCTTGTTTAAGCGCTTCTAGTAGACACTTATACTTATTTCGCGTCTTACTTTTTGCGTTGTCTGGATTTTTTGTATGGTCGCGTGCCGAACTTTTTCTGAGTTTGCTTAAAATTTTTCTTGTATGCAGCTGAGGTTGGTGCAATAAACGGGTAGCTAATTTCACGTTTCTGCTTAGGATGCGCCGAAACCCATTTTTCTGCTGCTTCTGTTACTTTTTCTATAATAAACTCATCACAAAATTTTTTTACATAGGATAGTGGCGTATGCTTCCTCTTATTTTCTATCACGGGGTTTGCCCCATTGTTTAATAAGAAAATAACCTTATCGTCATGACATGGTAATATCTCTTTGTGTAATACTGTATCGCCATTGCAATCTTGCATATTCAAATCAAGGTTTTGATCTATTGCGAATTGTAAATCAGATTGATCACCGTCTCCTCTACTGTACATCAAGCGCATTAATAGAGGCGTCCCTACTTGATCCCTTGCGTTGATACTTAAACCTTTTTCAGTAACCCAATATTTTAGCCTGGCTTTATCATCGTTATGCTCCATAAGGTCACGTCTGATCTCTTCATCTAAAACCATAGGATCTTTAACACAATTAGCAGCCTGCCACTTAGTAAGTAATTCTTCGAGGTGCTTTGGTACAGGTGTTATAGAGGTGACTTGTCTGAATCCTGAAGGATTAGCACAATTATTATTCGAGCTATTGCGGTTCCATAGTAAGCTTAAACCTGTCATATTTGCTATATGCAATAAGCCTGAGCATACAGAAGCTGTAGTAGATGTTATGCTGTTTGACACATTTTCTGGTGTTGTTACTGTGGTATTTTCTATAGCTGTCGTTAGATTGCCTATAAAGTTGTCGTTTTGTATTACCACAGGGTTAGTTCCTAATAGATACGCTGTAGCTCCAATAGTGCCTACACCTACTACTACCAACACTACTAAACTCCCAATAAATCGTTTTGATGTATACCAGGGAGCTGTAGCGAAATTAAAAGTGAGATCCTCACTAGTAGACTGATCATGAAGCGGTTTTCCTGCCTGCTTTTGTTCGATGTCTCTATAAAAAGCCTTTACTTTTTGCTTTGTTCCCTTTGACTCGAAGCAACCCATACCTAATGCTCTCCCTGTATTGACACAAGAAGATAAGGTATGTAAGCTAAATAAGCCGATGAACAGACCTACCCTGTAACGGGTATATGTTTTTTTTGTTTTCATAAGTATTGATTGTTTAACTAATGTATGCCATATAATCACTACCAAGCAGCTGTGAGCTACGGTAATGGATAACCCATATAATATGGGCTATCCAGATTACTTCACCTGCTTAGGTTGCTATATTAGCAAGGTACCCCTTCCCCTTAATAATGAACGGTAATGAAAGCTAGCTATTCATCGTGTGTTCATTTTTTTAATATAACAAAAAAAAGATAAAAGCACAATAAAAAACTAGTAATCAATATAATATTATATTTTCATATATTCTTTGCAAAAGTATCGACAATGTTTAGTTTAGTAATCGATACTACCTAGTCTCATTTTTTGCGCTGCCTGGATTTTTTGTATGGTGACGTGCCGAACTTTTTCTGAGCTCTCTCGAATATTTTCTCCGCTTCGTTCAACTTTGGTATAGTGTATGCGTTACTAGCCTCACGTTTGTGATTATGGTGTTGGACCACCCACTGTTGCTCTGCTTTTTCCCACATTTTTGCAATAGATAAATATTTACGAAATTCTGCAACCTGTTTTGCGGTACTATTGGCACGGTTTTTTATAAAGGGATTTGCGCAGTTGTCTATAAAAAACTGAACATTTTCTTCGTTACCTCCAAATGATGCAAGTATTGAAGCTGTGTTCTCACCTTCATCTGTTGCATCCAAATCCGCCCCTGCATTTTTTAGGAGTTTCAAAGCCTCTACGTTTCCATCTTCTGCCGCATACATTAGTAGGGTGCGCCCGGTTTCATCACTTACATCTATAGCTGAAGTACGCAAAAATTCTTCTATGCTTTCCTTCGAGAAATTAGCCTTCCGAACCTTATCTATAGCAGTCGAATTGATTGTAATGTTGACCCTTGGTCGCGGTATAGTGTTTGTGTCCAAATACTTTTTTGGGCTCTGGTTACACATTATAATACGATTGCTATCGGTTGGAACTTTGGTTCCGTTGTTATATAGGGTTCGATTGTTCATTGTGCCTGCTATAGCACTAGATCCTGAACTAGATTCTGCTAGTTTATACCATGTTATACCTCCAGCTGTAAATAGCGTAACTCCCATTAGGAAACTCCCAATACCTAGTTTTGATTTATACCAAGGCTCTTTAGCGAGATTATACTTTAGATCCTCATTCGGAGTCCGATGATTAAGTGGCTTTGCTTCCTGCGCTTGCTTTATTTCCTGCTTTAGTTGCTTTTTTTGCTTTTCTTCCTTTGACTCGCAGCAACCCATTCCTAATTGCCCTCCTTTATTAACACAAGAAGCTAATGTATGGAAGCTAAATAAGCCGATGAATAGACCTACCCTGTAACGGGTATATGTTTTTTTTGTTTTCATAAGTATTGATTGTTTAACTAATGTATGCCATATAATCACTACCAAGCAGCTGTGAGCTAGGCTAATGGATAATCCATATAATATGGGCTATGCATGCTACTTTACCTGCTTGGGTTGCTGTTTAGCAAGGTGCCTTTTTCCTCTTAATAATGAACGGTAATGAAAGCTAGCTATTCATTGTGTGTTCATTTATGAATCTAGCAAAAAAGAGATAGAAAAACAATTAAAAAGAACTAATAATCAATCTATTTTAAGATATTTTTTGTACAAAAGGGGGCTTGAATAGATGCTATAATTGGCTCTAGCTTAAGCCAAGCCAGTCTGCCAAAAATTGGACAAAAAGCTAATTCCTTAAAATCTGTAATAGAGATAAAGAATGTGAGCTATAACTATTATTTGTTCTTTTTATCCAAAATTTTTTCTCAAACTATTGTTTTTTTAAAAAAAAATTGTATATAGAAGTTTTTAAAAAAAGTCAATCCTTTTATAGGATTTTTTATTTTTTCATGAACTTAGTAATCCCTAGTATTTAAAATACAAATTAATTAAACCAGAATCATCATGGCTATCAGATTTATCTTACCTGTTGAGTGGCCTTGTTTAAAATCAGCGGCCTCTCTAGTGCTTATTGTACGCCTATTTTGTACTATTGCTTGTACTAAATATACTAGTAATAGTAGAGACTATATGGATGGAGAAAACGATGAGGAAAATAACTTACTCGTTGGTGTAAACGCAGAAGAAACTCGGAAAAGATCGGAGCAAAAGAAAAAAAAGCTATCGAAAAAACGGGAGAAAAAGTGCCAGATAGCTGCCGAACAAGAGAGACTCTTTATAGAAGTATATGAGAAGGGTGATATAACAGCACTCCGCGATTATTTTAATTTTTTCAGAAACAGCAATATGCTTCTTGCATCTAAAGAGAAAGCTAAACTAGAGACATACCTAACTCTAATAATAGCAAGTTTGTTAACTAAAGAAGCACAAACGACTATTCGAGCAGCTAGTGATGTAGCCCGTATCCGAGAATTGCTTGACCATCCCCTATGTGATGTTAATAAAAAAGATAAATACTGTAATGCTCCTATACATGCAGCAGTATTTCATAGCAATATAATACTATTAAAAATGTTACTGAAAAAAGCGGATATTAACGTTAATTTATTAGATGCAAGTGGATTAGCCCCTATTCATAGAGCCATAATGCATAATGACGAAGGGGTATTTCGTATGTTACTGGAAAGAGAAGATATTGACCCTAACCTATTAGGTAGAGGTTTGCCTCCCATGTATAGAGCGATACAGATTCATAGAATGAACTTATTAACTATACTATTGACACAAAAACAAAAGAAACTGGAATTTGATATCAGAGCTATCAGAAGTATCGGAGCTACTAATGCTAAATATGAAGTACCCTTAATTCATTATCTAGTACATTGGTATCATCCACAGATATGGGAGATGTTTATGGAAGGACCGGAAGATTTAAAAGTTAAAATTGATGTAAATGCCAAAGATTCCTATGGTTGTACGGCACTACATTGC
The DNA here is from genome assembly GCF_022810525.1 of Candidatus Cardinium sp. cByotN1. Taxonomy (NCBI): domain Bacteria; kingdom Pseudomonadati; phylum Bacteroidota; class Cytophagia; order Cytophagales; family Amoebophilaceae; genus Candidatus Cardinium; species Candidatus Cardinium sp. cByotN1. Next base: position 10,409 of record NZ_JAACGG010000089.1, on the reverse strand, counting down.
GCACTATATCATGTAGGAAAGTCGGAAGTAGGAAAGCCGGAAGAATGGCCCATAGAGGGTATTAATAAATTGCTAGAGCATAATAATATTGATGTTAATGCATGCGTAAATACGCTATACACTCCACTACATACATTGATATTCAATAAAAATTTCAATGAATCGTTGTGTCTAAAACTAATTAACCATGAAAGACTAAACGTTGATCATAATCCTGCAGTAGGCATAACCCCTTATGCTTTTGCCTGGTTAGTTGGTAACAAAGAGGCAATGAAAATTTTAAGCGAAGACCAGCGTTTTAGTACTAACACACCCCCAATTCATATTAAATGGTATTATTGGCTCCATAAAATTATACAATTAAACAAATCCGAGCCTGATGACTTAGCCACTTTCAGCGCTTTATTTGAAAAGGTTCATAAAAAACTAATAGAATATGAAAACGATAAAAAAGCAAACTGATATGGGTCAAGCAACAGTAATGCGTGATGTAATAGAAGCTATAATAATGCTTATTGGTTAGAGACTACTATATGAAAAACAAATAGATACTTTTATATTTGGGATTGTCTATCTTTCTTTATACCAAAAAGGTAAAAGTAAAATTTGTTTGTGTGACTAGGTCTTATTTCCTCCGTATTGTTGCTTTAATGCCATTTATGCTTAGTGGTGTATCGACTTTCTCTAAAGCAACCCATTATTTTAATGGTGTCCCTTATGTTAGTAATCTTTTTAGCAATCCATATAAAAACTGGATATTGCCCAATGGCTACTTTAATAATAAAAAGCAATATGATGCTAAATTTAATCAACCATTTATTTTTAATAAAAGCATTCAATGGCTTCCTATCCTAACTCGTAGTAAAAAAGAAGGAGAGAAAAAGTTAGATATTGTTCATTATCATTCGAAAGAGTCAATTGTTTTTGATGCTAGAAAGAATATACTCTCTCTACATGGTGATAGTTCAGTTAGTTATGATCAGATGAAACTAGCGGCAAATTTATTTTCTTTCCACCTAAATACCAACACTATACGTGCAAAAGGAACTAAGGATCTACATAATAAATCGATCGGGAACCCTGTTTTTATCTATAATGATGTAAGCAAAAATAAATATGGAAAAGCTGGTACTACGCAAACACGGATCTTCTTTATGGAAAAAATCCGCTATAATATCGACACTAAGCGAGCTCTAGTAGATAATTTACTGACCAAACAGGAAGATGCCATTATTAAAAGTAAGCAGGTAAAAAAAGATGATGAAGAAACATTTTATGCTCAAGATATAATCTTTACAACTTGTGGCCTAGCAGACCCCCATTTTTACATACGTACGAAACGTGCTAAACTGGTGCAAGATAAGCAAATTACTACTGGGCCTTTTCGCTTTTACTTTGATAATGCGCCCACTCCATTAGGATGTTTTTTTGGGACGCTATTTCTGGAAGGCAAACGTACACATGGTATTATTCCACCAGAAATTGGGGAGGGGGACAATGGATTTTATCTCCGCAATGGCGGATACTATATAAACTTCAAGGATTATGTAGATATTTCTATGTTAGGTACTATTTACTCTAGTGGTAGTGCAGAACTTAAGAATGAGCTGCGTTACAAAAAACGATACCTATGTAGTGGAAGTATTTATTATGCACATAATTTTGAGGCGCAAGAGAAGGGATGGTCTTTGAAATGGAAACATAAAACACTAACATACGGAACCAGAAGTTTCAACGCCAATGTTGACCTACGTAGCAGGTCTTATAAAACATTCGATCATGACGATAAACAACTGACCAAAGCCATGGAAAACCAATCTTCTGGTAGCTTAGCTTACGAAGATCAATTGGTAGGCCTTCCCTACAGATTAACGCTACGAGCAGCATATAATCATAATTTTCTTTCCAATTTCAAACATTGGCATTTGCCAGAAGGAACGTTGAGTAGTGCTTCTTGGTATCCATTTAAAAAGGCTCAATTTAAAGGTGCCAATCATTGGCTCCATAATGTGCAATTAAAGCATACTATAAATTTTGAAAATCACTTTCAAAATGCAAAAAAAGATAGTAGCCAAACAGACCAAAAATCCACTTTAAAGATTCCTTCAACTGCTCCATGGAACGGTTACATAGAAAATGGTCTGCAACATACCATTCCCCTTAGCATGCAATGTAAAGTGTTTGATTTTATTAACTTAAAACCTCATCTCAACTACAGCGAAGCATGGTATTGGTTACCAAAAGGCACAAAAGGACCTATAAGCGTACCGGGATTTAATAGGGTGTATGCCTGGGATTTCGGTTCAGCATTAGACACTGCGCTATATCACACGCATTATTTTAAAGAAGGAAGTTGGATCGAAGGCTTTCGCATTAAAACAGTACCCACTTTTTCCTTTACCTATACCCCTGATTTTTCTAAAAATTACTTCGAAGAGGTCGAAAAAGACCAAGGCAAAAAAGAAAAAAAATATGCATTTGCAGGACTACGACCAAGCTTAAATTTGTCGAATCGTGCTACCTCTATTCTAAAGTTTGAACTACATAATACAGTTGAATTAAAAGTAAAAAAAGCAATAAACCCAGAAGAGAAAGAAAAAAAGCCAACCAGCCGCAAAATCTTTTTGTTAAAAAACTTAGACTTTAACACGCAATATGATTTTAAAGCAGAGAAGTGTCATCTAACAGAGGGGCTTCATTTTCATGTTGCTAGCCAGGCAGAAATGGAGAAAATAGGTAAGGTAGGTCTTGATTTAACTGTCAATTTTGATCCCTATCTATCTGAAACTATAAGCTTAGATTCAGGCCAAATCAAAGAAGAACCTATCAATGTTTTGGCATGGCATCATGGTGGCTATTTAGGAAAAGTTAAAAAAGCACAATTCAAGATCAATATAGATTGTGCACACTATTTAAGTGAGGAGAAAAAGAAAAAAAAAGCGCTACTCAATGATAGTGACCAATTAACCAATAAGATAAAGGACCACAAGATAGATTTTGACATACCTTGGAATTTTAGTTTGGAATTTAATTGGCAATATACAAAGCTGTATAAGTATAAGGATGGGGACAAACAATATACTATGAATAAGTATATAACCTTTAATGGGGATACTACTTTGGTTAAAAAATGGAAAGTAGGCTTACGTAGCACGTATGATTTTACTGAAGGTAAATTTCAACCATTTGCAACAGAAATTTCGATTCAACGCGACCTACACTGCTGGCAGCTTAGTTATCAATGGCATCCACTAGGAGAATCGGCTAAATATGATTTTTGTTTAGGTGTAAAAGCAAATATGTTAAAAGCATTGAAATTACCAAGAAAAAGAAGCTATAATAAACTAAACTAAACTAGGTATATCCTTGCTAAGTCAGTGGTAAAAAAGGCGTTCGGTAACAAATTGCTTATCACAAATAGGTGTAGGTTTTATAAGGCGGCTAATAGCAAATCCAATCCTTTTTTATAAATTTAAGGTGCTAAAGAAGAAAAGCCTATTTAGCAATGTTATTAATGTTGTTAACAAATACTTTTTTATAACTAGCCTGAAGAGAAAGATAAATATCTTTCACTTATTTTCATAACAAAATAATGTCCCATACTGGAAAAATTATTCAAATTATAGGTCCTGTAATTGATGTTCGTTTTAGTGAAGAAGCTAACTTGCCCAGTATATTAAACGCACTACATATCCAAACTCCTTCTGGCAAAGTAGTAGTATTGGAGTGTCAACAGCACTTAGGTGAGCATTGCGTACGAACCATCGCTATGGAAGGTACAGAGGGTTTAACACGAGGGCTAGAGGTGGTAGATACAGGTGCACCTATTCAAGTACCTGTAGGTGATGCGGTACGTGGCCGTCTTTTTAATGTTATAGGGGCTGCTATAGATGGCATGCCGGAGCCAGAAACGGACCAGAAGTTATCTATCCATAGGGCTGTACCACCTTTTGATCAACTTTCTTCGACAACAGAAATACTCTATACTGGTATCAAAGTTATTGATCTACTGGCACCTTATGTGAAAGGTGGTAAGATTGGGTTGTTTGGTGGTGCAGGTGTAGGTAAAACAGTTTTGATTATGGAACTGATTGATAATATTGCTAAATCCTATAATGGTCTTTCTGTATTTGCGGGTGTGGGCGAACGCACACGTGAAGGGAATGACCTGTTGAGAGAAATGATTGAGGCAGGGGTAATTAATTATGGGGAAGCATTTACAAAGGCTATGGAGCAAGGTCATTGGGACCTTAGTAAGGTAGATTATGAAGCGCTAAAAAAATCTCAAGCTGCATTGGTATTTGGTCAAATGAATGAATCTCCGGGTGCCAGAGCACGTGTAGCATTGACTGGTCTTTCTATTGCAGAGTACTTTCGTGATCATGGCCAAGGAGAAGCAGGAAAAGATATCCTCTTTTTTATTGACAATATTTTTCGTTTCACACAAGCTGGTGCAGAAATTTCTGCTTTACTGGGGCGTATACCTTCTGCCGTGGGTTATCAACCCACCCTTGCCACAGAGATGGGTGCTATGCAAGAACGTATTACCTCTGTCAAACATGGTTCTATTACCTCTGTTCAAGCCGTTTATGTTCCAGCAGATGATTTAACCGATCCTGCGCCTGCTACTACTTTTACCCATTTAGATACCACCACTGTGCTATCTAGAAGAATAGCCGCACTGGGTATTTACCCAGCAGTAGACCCTTTAGCTTCTTCCTCTAGGGTATTAAATCCGGAGATATTAGGAAATTTGCATTATGATACGGCTCAAAAAGTAAAAAGAACCCTACAACGCTATAAAGAACTACAGGATATTATAGCCATTTTGGGTATGGATGAACTTTCAGAAGAAGATATACAGACCGTTTACCGTGCTAGAAAGGTAGAGCGGTTTCTATCTCAGCCATTTAATGTTGCAGAAAGATTCACAGGGATCAAAGGGGAGCGTGTGCCTATAGAAGAAACTATTAAAGGATTCAATATGATTATTGATGGAGCCGTAGACCATCTACCTGAAATGGCTTTTAATTTAGTAGGCAATATTGAGCAAGCAATCGTTAAAGGAGAAAAACTGCTTGGAGGGTAATCCAATAATAAATCCCCTATTAAGTAGGCTAAAATAGTGCACTATACCTTCATTGATTTTTAGTAAAAATTAAAAAATCTCTTTTTTAAATGAAGTTTTCTGCGTAAAAATAGGAAAAAAGGCACTTTATCCTTTTTTCGCTTACTTGCTAACTTGATCTTTATCCTATTTATTCGTAAAATGCGTTATTTGTTGGGATGGATTAAACTTTTTACGTAATTCGCTTGTAATGAGGGATTATAGAAGCAATGGATCGCAATGCAAAGCGCTAGCGTATTTTAATGTGTGTCTATTTAACTAGCGGATTAATTCCCAAATTAGGATACACATAAGCGTTTCGGAAAAAGTCTATTAGTTGGGGGGTAACTAGAGGTATTATATATTTTATATGTCTAATAGCTCTTTTGTATTAATATAATTAAACGTTAAAATTTTACTGTAATGAATTATAGATTTTTATCTGCCTTGGCATTTGTTTTCTCTATGTATACTGGTGTAAAAGCCCAGCATTCGTCTAACACTATGGAAAAACTGCAACAGGCAGCACCAAGTTTAAAAATTGGCTATGTAGATATGGTTTTTATTTTAGAAAACTTACCGGAAGCTAGAAAAAGTACTGCAGAAATTCAGAGCTTTCAAAAGCAACTAGAGAACCAGATGCAAACAAAAGCTAAAGAGTATCAACAAAAAGCTGAAACTTTTCAACAGCAACAAGATACCTTTACGGAAGCTCAAAAAAAACAGAAAATCATAGAAATGTCTAAATTAGAATCAGAATTGAGAGCACTCCAAGAGCAACATTATCCGAAAATGCAAGACAAGTATAAAACAGTTATGCAACCACTCCATGACAAAATACAAACGGTAATTTATAAGATTGCACAGGAGCATGCTTATACTTTTGTTTTCAATAAAAACACAGAAGTTGGGCCTGTTCTACTTTTTGCAGAGCAGTCGTTTGATCTTTCTGAACTTGTCTTGGAAAAGCTCAAAGCAGTAGTATCTAAAGAGACTCAACCTCCTGTAGTAGGCTCGAAAGCTCAAATACCCGCTGCTAAAGTATCTACACATCCAGCTAAGCCTGTTAAGAAAAAATAATTTTTTCCCTCTGGCATAACAACTGGAAAAGAGTGTCTCATACTGGTTACTATTCATTTTAGTAACCAGTCCACTTTTTTTGAAACGCCACCTCTGGTGGTAATTTGTACTTGTGTTGGGAACGTATTACATAGATGCTGTATATTTGGATTGCGCTTTTGCTTTTGTGTTTTTCTATCAATTCTTTAGCATAAACGCATTGCGAAAAAAGTTTAATATTAAACTTCAGTATCATTTTTTTATAGATTCATTTTGAGGACATCTCGTTTGAATAGGCTTTTTGCTTGTACCTTGCTAGCTATCTTTGCTTACTGGTTGGTACACACTTTTCGTGATCAAAAAACTAGACAACATCCAGAAAAAGGTACTTTTATTGCTCGTGTAGGTCAGCAATACTTATATCTATCAGATCTGCGCTCCATAGACCTTTCTTCGATTCATCCTGAAGATAGAACTTCTTTTATTAATGAATATGTCGAAGAATGGGCTTGTAAACAGCTCCTTATGGCCCAAGGCAATTACCAGTCTATTCAACCTGCTATCGACGATAAGGTCAATGACTACAAGAATGACTTGCTCGCATACCATTTTTTAGAAAACCTTATTCAACTTGAGCTAAATCCTCATGTATCATCAGAAGAGATAGTTGATTATTACCACAAGTACAAACATAATGACTTTATACTGCATCATGATATCGTCAGAGGCATTTTTTTGGCACTGCCTAAAAAGGCTACTTGTATTAATGCTGTAAAATCACTTATGCTATCGAATAAAGATACAGACCTAAAAAAATTGAAAAAGCGTTGCAAACCTTATGCCCATAAGGCTATTTTGGATGCTAATAAATGGTTTCCGTGGGAAACTGTTTTGGCCAAACTTGGTTATCGTCCACTTGTGCATACAACTAGATTGTTAAAAACAAATAAATTTATCCATGTAGCGGGCCCAAAACACATCTATCTTTTAAAGATAAATCAATATAAAATAGCACAAGAAATTGCCCCTTTAGAAGAAGTAGAAGATCAGATCAAGTCTATTATACTACATAAAAGGAGGTTAGAGCTGATAAACAAAATAAAACGTAAACTTTTAGAAGATGCTAAAAAAAATCATACCTGTGTTATCCAGATTAAATAAAAGCTTGATAAGCCATCTTATTATATTGACTTGCGTTTGGCTACCTACTACCAGGGCAAGTGATAAGTTGTTGTTAGACAAGGTAATAGCTACTGTAAATAAAGAGCTGATTTTACATTCTGATTTAGAAGAAGCATGTAAACAACTGGCTTTAGAAGGTAAGGTAGTTAATGAGTCTATGAAAATGTATGTATTGCGAGAATTAGTCTTAAATAAGATTTTTTTAGCAAAAGCTAAGTTACATGATGTTAAAATACCCAAAACAAGTATTGAACGAGCATGTGATGATAGAATCGCTAATTTGGTACAGCGTTTTGGTTCGGAGGAAAAGCTTGTTCAAGTTGCCCATCAATCTATTTACGATATTAAGAAAAGTGTAAAGCAGAGGGTCAAATCAGAGTATTTGGTCTCATGGGTACATCAGCACCTTACAGAAAATGTAGTAGTTACGCCAGCAGATGTAAAAGCTTATTTTAATGCATTGCCCCTACATAATCGACCTTACTATCCTGCTTCTGTTAAGGTATGTGAATTAGTGGTTTATCCTAAGGTAAATCCAGCAAGAGAGGCAGCCGTTAAGAGCAAACTGCTGAGTATAAAACAATCCGTTCTAAATGGCCTGGTTACTTTTGCTGAATCGGCTAAGGAACATTCAGATGATATCCATTCTGCTGTTAAGGGGGGTGAAATTGGCTGGGTGCGTTTAGGTGTATTAGCGCCAGCTTATGAATCAGCTGCGCTTGCACTTAAGATTGGGGAAATAAGTGATCCTATAGCTTCTGAATTTGGATGGCATCTTATACAATTAACAGGGCGTAATAAAGATCAGTATAATACACGCCATATACTGAAAGTTTTGGCACCAACAGAAGAAGAAATTAGTTTAGCTCAAGTTGAATTAAACAAGATTAGAACAAAAATCATTACAGGAACATTGACTTTTGAAGCAGCTGTACAGCAATATTCAGAAGATAAGGAAACAGTTGCCAGAGGAGGGGTGATTAGGCATAACCAGCAAGGGGAGGTATTACCTGGCCAACTAATCCCTGTAGAGTCTTTGGATCCAGATCTATTTTTTGCAATTGATGCACTTGAAGTAGGTGGAGTCAGTCAACCCCACTATATGGCTGGGGCCTATCAACCAGCTTGGCGGTTATTTTATCTCAAGCAAAAGGTAGAGGCCCATCCAATGAATCTTACACAGGATTATGAAAAGATCCATGATTATTTATTGCAACAGAAAAAAAAAGAAGCTATTGATCAATGGATTCAAACAGCTAAGTCAGAATGTGTTGTGAGTTTTTCACCAGCATATGAAACAGTAGAAAAGTTAATAGGGTTAAGCTAAGTCAACGTATCTGTTCCTGACACTGTTAAAAAATGAATTGTTTAAAGCTACTTTTTGCTTGATCAAAAAGTAGCCCAAAAATCAAGCGCTGATGAAAAAAGTTACTGTAAGCTTAGTTTACAGCTGGAAAAACAGGAACCTCTCTGCAAGCCATCCCGGCAACTGTTTTTCTTTTGATCTGTAAGCTCGGCTTTCTGATCGTACTTTTTTCAAAGGGCGCGTTTTTTTTCTAGCATAAGCGATAGTAGTGAACGGACAATGGCGTCAACTTAAGATATATATTTAATTGATTATTAGATACAATGATATATAAAAACGCCCCTTGTAAAAAGCTGCGATCAGAAAGCTCAGCTTATAGTTGAAAAGAAAAACAGTTTTGTTTGAAGCCCGCGTAGCGGGCGAGTTCTGTTTTTCCAGCTGTAAGCTGAGCTTGCAGCAGTTTTTTGCACAGGGCTTGATTTTTTGCTTACTTTTTTATCAAGAAAAAAGTAAGAGAAAAACATTTATAATCAAATAAAAAATTACTTAATTTGACGCCATTAGGTGAACGGAACCAAGTCAAATTGATTTAATAATCAGCATCTACCTATCAAACAAAATAAGAAGATGAAAATACCCTATACATCCCTTATACACAAAGCAAAAAAATATCTATTAAGCAATAGCAAACAGTCTATTTTCCCATTTGCTACTATATTTTTTAGTATCAGTTGTTGGCCTTTTCTTTCTTCAAGAGAAAAAAACAAATTAGACAAGCTAATAGAGGAAGAAAAATTACAAACCGCAAGTATAAAAAGAGCAAGAGAAAAAAGAAAAAAAATGGAGCAAGAGCTACAAGAGCGAGTACAAAAAAGCAGCGAAAGCACTAAGAAAATACAAAAAGAAATACGAAAACTAGAAGCAATACAAGAAAGGTCAAACAAAAAGCAAAACAAGGAACTTGAGAAGCTAATGGAAGAACTACATAAAGGAGAAATAAACATACAAGAACTTAAGAAAAACGTAGCACAACTAGAAATAGATCAAAATACACTAGGGCACAGCATAGAAGAATTACGCGAGACACAAAGAGAAACACGAGAACAACTAGAAAGAGACCAAAATACACTAGAGCGCAGCATAGAAGAATTACTCCAGGAACAACGAGAAACACTAGAACAAGCAAGACAACAGGTCGCAAGTCTATCAAGCCAAATAGAACCACAAGGCCCAACTTCAACTATAACAAGAGAACAATGTGAACGTAAAATAAGAATAGTAACAGAGACAAGCAATGGCCCTGAGCCAGGCACATCAGCAATAAATCCAGACAACAGGTGTTTAATATGCCTCGATGAAACAGGTGATGATTGGCGTACCTTGCGCTGTTGTAGCAAGCCAACAAGCCCCAAGTATATACACCTATCTTGCATGGTAAATTCTGTCATGTCGGAAGGAGAGGGCTGGATGGAAGCAAAATGCCCAATTTGTCGAAGTATTATCGGTCTTTCCTAATGCATTATGTGAACCTTTTACTGAAAGTGCCTAATTTCTTATCGGCTGTCATCATACTTATAATATACCAAATATGTATCCGTTCACGACTGTGGTTTTTCTTCGATTATATTTAGCAACTTTTTGGTTTGCGTTGACTCAATTAGTAGAAAATGAATTTTTGTTGTTACTTTTTTCTTGATAAAAAAGTAAGCAAAAAATCAAGCGCTCATGAAAAAAGTTACTGCAAGCTTCGTTTAC
>NZ_JAACGG010000088.1:0-275 GCF_022810525.1 Candidatus Cardinium sp. cByotN1 | reverse complement strand
ATTTTTTGGCTACTTTTTGAACAAGCAAAAAGTTGCTTTTAAAAATTCATTTTCTACCAGTGTCAGGAACAGATACAATTAGTATCTGCTCACGCAATGGCCTGAACGTAAGGAACATATTTTATTGATTTCCAATCCGAAGCATTTTTATACCATTGTTGACTTGATCAAAAATTAGACCCAAAAAGCCCTCAGCAGCTATTTTACAAGGGGTGTTTTTTGCGTACGTTGCCAGACTGCTCTGGCAGATAGCTCATATTTATTTGCAATTCTAT
>NZ_JAACGG010000087.1:0-1707 GCF_022810525.1 Candidatus Cardinium sp. cByotN1 | reverse complement strand
AGGGGCGTTTTTTTATATATTATTACATATAATAATCAAGTTAAATATAACCCTTAATTTGATGCCATTGTGTGCACAAATACAATTAAACTAAACCCATGACCTTAAAATTATTCAGAATTAAAAATTAATATTATTAGCCATGTTAAAATTTAATCCTACAAAATACCTTTTTCTTATTCTATTAGGTTGTATACTATGTAATTGCCAGCAGCATGATTCACTGAATTGGCTTAAGCGCAAAAAAAATACCCGTACTAGTTTAGGTGCCCAAAGTGATATTAATAGCAATTCTAATACTATTTCAGAATCAAAACTTAAAAATTTCCTTGTAGTGTTACATGGTCATCGAATGAATAACCAAAATACACCAGCAAAAGATATTGGAGACAACGTTAACCTAATATTAGAAGAGAACGCTAAAACACCCTTTATAATTTTTAAGCCAACATGTAGACAGAATGAGGTATCTGACAAACTCAGTATCCTTGATCAATCAAGATTAGTAGTCAATGAATTACAAGCAGCACTAAAAGCATACCTTAGAAAAGAATTCCCCAAATGGTCAAAAACAGAGATTGCGGAAGGAGTTAAAAAAGTTCCAGTTTATCTGCTTGGGAATAGTCAGGGGGGACTTGTAGCACTTATGATCGGGTACAACCAAACAAAAAAAAGCACTTATCCTAAAGTGAAAATAAATCTTAAAAGGATAATAGTCTGCAGTACACCTACAAAAGGTCTTGAGCTACTCAGTAATGCTTATCGGGACGCACAGCGTTTTGTAAGAACAATGAACAACATACTACCCCAAGCCTATAACTTAGTTGGTAGCAGCAAGAAACAAGTAACTAAGATGCCTATAGTATTAGGCTTAGCTCGCTGCTTACCTGCTTGGTTGACCTCCAAAACCCCACTAGGCCCGGGGTTGTTAGATATGCATCCAAAGTCTAAGCCTATTCAACAAGTAGTTAGCTTTATCAATGACCCAAAGCATGGTATACCTATATTCCTAATAGGTGGTAAGACAGACAAGATGAGCAAATATATCAGTAAAAATAATGGTATTAAAAGTGATATTGATCCTGGTGCAATCTCTCAAGAGTATAAAAATTTGTTTGATGAAAACTATGCACAAGTTGTGACTGGAAAAAAAGACGGAAAGCATGATGGTATCATTTCTTTAGATAGCCAGCTATGTGACAAGGCTAATATTGAATTTCATGAAACAACTAAGGGGGACCTTATTAAAAAAGATAATAAGGTCACGAGGATTCTTTTATCTGGTGATTACATACATTGCTATAATTTTACGCTAAATGATAAGCTAGGGTTCAACGCAAAAAGTGACACAACTGTAGTAGAATCTAAGAAAGCTGCAAAGTATATAGCAGCAGATATAAATTAGGTCATGAGCAATGAATCAAATATGGACAAACCTATTGACATGACATCTTCAAGGAAAACAACAGTTTTTGTATAATATTAAAGCTTTTTAAACTTACGTTTGCTTCATAAAAAAGTAAGCAAAAAATCAAGCCCTGGGTAAAAGTTTCCGTTCACCACTATGGCTTATGCTAATAAAAAAACGCGCCCTTTGAAAAAAGTGTGATCAGAAAGCGCAGTTTACAGAAGAAAAGAAGAACAGTTGCCGAGAGGGATTGCAGGTAGGCTCCTGTTTTTCCAGCTGTAAACGAAGCTTTCAGCCAC
>NZ_JAACGG010000086.1:0-6083 GCF_022810525.1 Candidatus Cardinium sp. cByotN1 | reverse complement strand
GTTTTTTTTCTAGCATAAGCTATAGTGGTGAACGGAAACGATACTATTTCCTGATTGCATGCTGGTAGTAGATTGGAATTGTCCATATGAATCGCCTCTAATTTAGACTAGTCTTTTATAAATTACGGAGCCTTGTCTATTGCCTTCTTCATTTCTTGGGTTAACTGTTTGATATTACCGTCATCTATGAATTTGTCTAATTGTGCCAGGATGGATAATTCGTTAGTATATTTATCTTCAGGTGTATTTTGCGTACTATCAAGATGCGTAGATTTTTCATACGCTGCATACGCTGGCGATGCTGCACTCAATATGCGCCCTAGCTCCGTTTCATTTTGAGGAATAGGATTGTCAGCGATTATTTCAGACAGCTTGTTATATGTTTCACGAAACGTTTCTAATGTGTCGTTCACATCTTTATAGCATTTTGAAAAGACCTCATAGTAATTTGAAAGGGCATTTTCCAGATTTTTGGTGCACTGTTTCATATTAGCGTCATCTATGCATTTGTCTAATTGTGCCAGGATGAATAGTTGTTGTTTAATAAGATCTTCATTTTCAAACTTATATTTCAGATTGTATAAATCTTCATAATAGTTTCTACATTTTATATACACTGGTGATGCTTGATTATATACGTCATGAAAGTCCTTTAGCTCCGTGTGCTTTTCAAAAGTAGGATTGGAATCTAATATATCTTTTATTTTATCCAGCTTTTCAAATATTGAAAAGAAGCTTATTAAGGTGTTTACTATATTTTTATAGTAGTTCTCGTTTTTATGACTTTCATTTTCAACATCCTCTTTATTTGGTTTAAGATTTTGCTCTTTTCCTATACCTGTTCCGTTTGCTTGAGTCTGCTGTTTTATATTGGGGCTTTTAGGAGACAAGTTCCCTCCATTTGATTCAAGATGGTTTCCGTTTGTAGCATACACTTGGGGTGAAGTAGATGGCTGACTTATATTAGATGAAGTTTTTTGAACAGTTGACAATATAGTAGCTGGCATGCTAGTTTGCTCTTTTCCTATACTTGTTTCATTTGCTTGCGGTTGCTGGTTTATATTGGGGCCTTTAGGAGGCAAGTCCTCTCCATTTGATTCAAGATCGTCTCCGTTTGTATCATACACTTGGGGTGGAGTAGATGGCTGACTTGCATCAGTAGATGACTCAATTACATTAGATGAAGTTGTTTCAAGAGTTGGTATAGTAGCTGGCATGCTAGTTTGCTCTTTTCCTATACCTGCTTCTTTTGCTTGAGGTTGCTGGTTTATATTGCGCTTTTTACCATTCCGGGAACTTCTTGGTTGCTTAGGTAGCCCGTTAGGCTTTGGGTTTCGGTCGAAGCAGCTTTGCCCAACGACCCCTACTACTGCCATAGCTAAATAAAATAAAGTACCTTTAGCGAAAGTTTTCATACTGATTTTTAATGATTGAATCGATGCTTATATTTACCACTTGAGGCATAAGCTATAAGCCTATAAGTTGCCAATGGTAATACCTTTTTAGATGAGGCTGATAGTTAAATTAACTAGCACTATGCTGCTACAAGCCGATCCTGAAGTACCTTCAGAGAAAGAGCATTTTTTAGTTGATTGCTGCCACAGTAGTGCATAGATAGATCCTGAAAGCTGGGAAATAAGATTCCACTCTATACAAACTGAGGCAAAAATGCCCATGATGCCTTACATCAAGATGGTTAACTATAAAAATTAACTCATTATAGTCGTTATGTTACAACTGACATTCCTCACAAAAATTTTTAGTTATTCATTTAATAGATTTATATAATCTATTAAAATATCTGTAAGCCAGCTTTTTATGTTCATAGTTTCCCTAAATCAGGCTGCCTTTTTCAACAATTGCCATAAAAACTAAGACCCTTTATAAACTTCATCAACTTGGCTATAAAACAATTTAATAAAGCCTATTGGAGGCTAAGCGGAGAAATTTCTGATCTTCACTCCTTGAGTCTATATTTTTATTATTGATAGTCAATGATTTAATAAATAAAAAAATAAAATTTTTTGTGCGAAATGTCGGTTATAACCAATTATCTATCTAATTTTAGTTAGTAGGAGCTACATCGTTCGGGCCAACCATTGAGTTGCTTGTACCCATCAGCTCAGGATACTTAGTCATACCCCATTGGCAATTATATATAAGTGTAGTTAAATTCCCAGCAGATTGTCTTATGATGGCTTCTACGAGTTCTTTAAATTGGGCTGATTCTATTTTATCTGGGTCTCCTCCTATTTTTTCTATAAATCCACAATCTTGCTTTGCTAATGAATATAATTCTTCTTGGTTTGATGTTAGTGAATTGTATACTTCGTAGCCTATTATGCCTGATAATCCTATTCCTGCTCCTACTAGTATTGGGAACACTGCTTTGTAACATGCTTCTGGATGGGCCTTACAGCATTCATAAATAGATTGCCCCATATTACATATTTTCTGAGATGTATTAGTCAACAGATTGACCCCTTTTTCAGAACATAACCAGTTAACCAAGGTAGCCGTAGCACCACCAGTGCATACTTTAACCAGCATGGATGATGGTGTAAAATGGTAGCCCAAACCTAACACAGAAAAGATACCTATATTTTTCCAGATGCCATCAGAAGTATAGCTTTGGTTAGAAGATGATTTTGCACCCTCTTTCGTTGTAGTCTCTACAGGAACACTATTAGGATTATTCTGATCTATTGAATTTTTTATCATTTTATCTTGTAAACCTTGACTAAGTTGATTCTTTGGAGTTAGACGAGTCATGTTATTTAAAATAGGTACAGATAAGCTGGGCCTCTGCTCGTTCACCCCATTTATAGTCTTTATACCAGAACACCCGCTTAATAAGCATATAGATAGTAGCCATACAAATCGCCTGTAACTACCTTTTAGGTTACTATATTTGGTCATAAAGCAATTTAGCTTATCTTTTATAATTTTATTTTTTGTCATATTTGTCATGGATTTATTTTTTTAGATTATATAATATTAATATTTGCTCCTATAAATTAGGAATGAACAGGAATATTAAGGCTCACAATCATAAATTTATTTGCAGATTATCTATTTTATATCTAAATTTAGATATGATAAAAAATCACAAATCGTAGGTTTGTAGCTTGTGTTATAAGCCAGCTAAGAATCAACTAACATACAGGTAATAAAACTTTTATATAGACTTAGTATAACGACCTGCTGTTCAAGTTGATAAGCATATTATGTATCCTTAATATTAACCTTCCTTATATTCAAGCTTAAGTTTTAAGCAATACCTCCAATCAGATAGTACGTTAAATAGTATGTATCTATTCACCACTATGGCAGCGTACATAAAGAAAAAAACGCCCCTTGTAAAATAGTTGCGATCAGAAAGCAGTCCTAACAGCTGAAATAGAAAAACAGCCTGTTTGAAGCCCGCGAATCGGGCGAGTTCTGTTTTTCCAGCTGTTAGGGCTGCTTTCAGCAACTTTTTACCCAGGGCTTGATTTTTTGCTTACTTTTTTATCAAGAAAAAAGTAAGTTAAGAACATCTTATTTCCCACTGACTTGAACAGGTACAATAGTATCTGTTCCTTGCACTGGTAAAAAATAAATTTTTTAAAGCTACTTTTTGCTTGATCAAAAAGTACCCAAAAAATCAAGCGCTGATGAAAAAAGTTACGGAAAGCTTCGCTTACAGCTGAAAAAACAGGAACCTCTCTGCAATCCCTCCCGGCAACTGTTTTTCTTTTCATCTGTAAACTAAGCTTTCTGATCGCACTTTTTTCAAAGGGCGCGTTTTTTTCCTAGCATAAGCCATAGTGGTGAACGGAAGCCTAATATCTGCTCGAATAAAGAGTCTCGAAAACTAGAGATATATAGAGCTACTGCTTAATTCATTATCCTAAGTTACTAGTTGTATTAAGCAAGCTTGCATTGAGGCATGCGGGCCATATAGGTGATGGATTATTTTGACTAAAATAATTAGTATATATCATATAGGCCCAGCTAGGTAAAATAATCACTACAAATATGCTCCCAACTACTAATAGTAATGGTAATGATTTGCTATTTTGATTGGTAACTAAAAATCTATTTTCTGCTTCATGTATGGTACAGATTCCGTCGGCTACCATGTCCCGCAGCGACAAGGGTAATCTTGTTAACCGTTGCTGACATGCTAGCTCTGCGTTTTCTTCTTCTATTTTTGCGCTTGCATGACGGTCCCCCATGGTTCGTACTTGTGTTGCATTTGTACATGATAATAGGGTGTTAAATAGTAACAAAGAAATCCACAGGACTACGCTGTAAGGTATATTTTTTTTCATATATATATTGGATAAAGCTTATATATTCATATTAGCAAAAAAAAACATGATCACAAAAAAATTAACTAAAAAATAGTAATCCTTTTTGTTAAGTCTTATGCCCAAGGCATGGGACAATAAACTGCTTGCGTAACGCGCTTATCTCGAGGCGTTTCTAAGTAGCAGAGTATACCAAACCGGAGCGTGCTCTATGTAACTAGTTGCTCTTTTTCTGTCAATTTATGCTGCATAGTTAGGGAATAGCTCCTAGATAGTTTCATTATAAACTATTGGCTCTTCATAAGACCACACGATTTAACCCTATAAGTTTAGGATAATAATAAAAAATTACATACCATTCATCTTTAGACAAATCAGGCTATAAAAACCAAGCAGTCACTAACCTTATATGCTTCATATACGCAATCATTATTTGACTGAAGAGGCTTTTTTTGACCGCTGCCTTGCAGCAATGAGTATAGTTTTTATTTAAGTTGCAACCATTGGTTAAATGGATGCATTTACTCATATAAACAGTAAGCATAAGATGCCTATATGGTATTAGGCGGCTATAACAAGCATAAGTTTAAATACAGCAGTATCTTTTAACCCTATAACTAGATAGATTAAGTAATGAAAACAAAAAACAACCAAAACGTAAAGCCTATAAAAGTCTTGGCTAATGCGCCATTGTATGGTGCCCTACTCGTTTCAGCTGGATGCATTTTTGGGCAACAAAAACCTATTCAAGACGTTATGTCTGTACAAGAAAAAAATAAAGACAATGATCATAAAATACTTGATGAAGGTCAAGATACCACTCAGGATGGCCAATTAAATGCAGTATTTACTTCGGATAGTCCAATAGAATCCGATAAAGGAGGACCAGATGCTGGTTCAAAACAACAACCAGGCGGCTCTTCTAAAGCTGCTATAGAAAAAGATAGTAACAAGGCAGTTCTTTCAGGTGAAAATAGTGGGGCTACATCCACTGAATCAGGTGAAAATAGTGGGGCTACATCCACTGAATCAGGTGAAAATAAACAAGACCAAAATCAAATAATAGATGATCCTAATAATAATAAGAATGAAGGTAACAACACCACGCCTCAAGATGATGATCAATTAAAAAACAGTGCTGGTAGTAGCCAAACAGACCATAACGCATCATCTAGCTTGATGCCTCCGAAACCGTGGTGCGATATGCTTGAATTCACAGAGCTTAAAAAGAAGACAGAAAAGATAAAAAGACTCCGAGAAGAAATATCAACAAAGGAATGTGTGATAATAAAAAATTCGAAAGACGATGAAGTGATAGAACTTACAAAATCCTTCGTGAAGCTCCAAGGCGAATTGGGCTTTTTTCAAAATATGCTACAAGACATCTGGGATGATAATCATCTTCCAGAATATAAAAGAAAAAATAACATAAGAGAAAAGCTACAAGGGGCATTAGATGTCGCAGATTCACACATAAAAGATTTAAAAAAAATAATTGAAAAGAATACTAAGAAAAAAACGAAGAAATAAAAATAGATTGCTTGCATAAGCTTGCTTATGCTGCAGGATTTATAGGAGCCACGAACAAAAACATCCGTTAGCATACTAGATATCAGTAAGGATTTAAGCACCAGGTTTGTTTGAAGCCCACCTAGCGGGCTTCAAACAAACCTGGTTTTCTATTTCAGCTGTAAGTGTCACTTTCTGAGCGCAACATTTTACAAGAGGCTTTTTTGGGGTGCACGTCTGGTATCTGTTCGTGACACTGGTAAAAAATAAATTTTTTAA
>NZ_JAACGG010000085.1:0-2735 GCF_022810525.1 Candidatus Cardinium sp. cByotN1 | reverse complement strand
CTGCGCTTTCTGATCGCACTTTTTTCAAAAGGCGCGTTTTTTTTCTAGAATAAGCCATAGTGGTGAACGGAAACAGGTATTTTACTATTTTCTGAAGATTTTTTAGTATATTCAGTGTTTATATAGAGCTTTTTTTTCTAATAGCTGGAACAATTCAGCTGTATTCCTACAGCAAAGAGTTCTTAATACAATAGTACAATTTATTTACTACTTTTGCTGTTAAGCAAAAACAGCCTTTTCTTTAGTTAAAAACATTATACTTTCGTTATAAACAAATATATGCCAAAAGTTAAAACACATTCTGGTTCAAAAAAAAGATTCCAAGTAACGGGTACAGGCAAAATTAAGCGGAAACATGCTTTTAAAAACCATTGTTTAGCAAAAAAAATTAAAAGCACAAAGCAAAAAAGGCATCTTACCCACACTACACTGGTACATGAAACCAATGCACCAACTATTCGAAAACTATTAGCGATGTAAATAGACCATCAACTGTATGCATTCAAGGCTATGGCAGTTCTAAAGCACCCCTTGTAAAATAGTTGCGCTCAAAAAGTGACCGTTTCAACTGAAATAAAAAAACAGTTAAAAAAACGCTAAAGAGCAGATTTTGTTTTTCCAGTTGTAACAATCACTATCCGCAATTTTTTACCCAGGGATTGATTTTTTATCCGTTTTTTTATCAAGAAAAAAGTGAAATAAAAAAGCCTTGTTTATGAATCTCGTTAATAGATACTATCAACTTATAAATTACAAGAAAACATGCCAAGATCAGTTAATTCCGTAGCATCAAAAGCACGTAAAAAGCGGGTATTAAAATTAGCAAAAGGTTATTGGGGCAAAAGAAAAAATGTTTGGACAGTAGCTAAGAATGCTGTTGAAAAAGGCCTCTTGTATGCTTATAGAGACCGGAAAACAAAAAAAAGAACCATAAGGGCCTTGTGGATACAACGTATCAATGCAGCAGCTCGCCTCCATGGCATGGCTTATGCTCAGTTTATGGGTAAGCTCAAGCAAAGCAATATGGATATGGATAGAAAAACACTAGCTGATCTGGCTATGAACCATCCAAGCGCTTTTGAGGCTATTATACAAAAAGTAGCTTAGATTTTCGTGATTCATCTCCACACGGTTCAATAGATAAGCCAGGGAAAAGGAGTAATATGATTGAAAAATTAAAATCTATCAAAGAACGGTTTCAAGAAGTAGAAGCAGCTATTTATCAACCAGAGGCCTTAAATGATATGAAGGCCTATGCAGCACTGAATAAGGAATATAGAAAGCTATCTAAAATTGTTAATTTATATAATGAGTATGAACTCATATTAGAAAATATAAAAGAGGCAAAAGAGATATTAAATCTTGAAAAAGAAGAAGCTTTTCGTGATATTGCTAAACAAGAGTTAGGATCTGCCTTAGATAAAAAATCCAACCTAGAAACACAGCTACGTGATGCCCTTACGCCAAGTGATCCCAATGACAGCAGAAACATTGTTCTAGAAATCCGAGCCGGTATTGGTGGAGATGAAGCCGCTATTTTTACGGGAGATCTTTTTCGTATGTATAAGCGTTTTGCAGAAAAGATGAAATGGGATTTTTCTACTGTATATACAATAGAAGGAACTGCTGGTGGATGGAAAGAAATTGTCTGTACCATAGCGGGCGAAGATGTATATGGGCTTATGAAATATGAATCTGGCGTACACCGTGTCCAAAGAGTGCCTACTACTGAAACACAAGGCCGTATCCATACTTCAGCCGCTAGCGTAGTCGTATTACCAGAAGCAGGGGATGTGGAAATCAACTTAGATTTAAATGACGTACGCAAAGATACTTTTTGCTCTTCCGGTCCAGGTGGCCAGTCCGTAAATACTACCTATTCAGCCGTACGCCTAACCCACATTCCCACTGGACTGGTGGTATCCTGTCAAGATGGGAAATCACAAATTAAAAATTATGAAAAAGCCTTAAAGGTATTACGCTCCCGTCTTTATGATATGGAAGTTAAAAAACAACAAGAGGCGATTGGTATAGAACGCAGATCTATGGTCAAACGGGGAGACAGAGGAGATAAAATCAGAACCTATAACTTTCCTCATGCTCGTGCAACAGACCATCGGATTGGCTATACCGAACATAATTTAGCTGCCATATTAGATGGTGCCATATTAGATATGATCAAGGCATTACGTGTGGCAGATAATGCAGAAAAATTACAGGCAGGTAACGAAGGTAGCCTGTAACCCATAGAGAAAGTAACCGTTTAGCCAATGACGTCAACTTAATTGGTATATTTTATAGCTTTTATTTGTATCTGTTCACCCAATGGCGTCAACTTAAGATATATATTTAATTGATTACTAGATACAATGATATATAAAAACGCCCCTTGTAAAAAGCTGCGATCAGAAAGCTCAGCTTATAGATGAAAACAAAAACAGTTTTGTTTGAAGCCCGCGCAGCGGGCGAGTTCTGTTTTTCCTGCTGTAAGCTGAGCTTTCAGCGTTTCCGTTCACCACTATGGCTTATGCTAGAAAAAAAACGCGCCCTTTGAAAAAATGTATCCGTTCACCACTGTGGCAGAAATTTGCTTTTCGGCCTGTTTCAGGCGTGATTTGTTTCCGTTCACCACTATGGCTTATGCTAGAAAAAAAAACGCGCCCTTTGAAAAAAGTGGCTGAAAGCGGAGTTTACAGATGAAAAGAAAAACAGTTGCCGGGAGGGATTGCAGGTAG
>NZ_JAACGG010000084.1:0-6790 GCF_022810525.1 Candidatus Cardinium sp. cByotN1 | reverse complement strand
CAGGAACCTCCCTGCAATCCATCCTGGCAACTGTTTTTCTTTTCATCTGTAAACTAAGCTTTCTGATCGCACTTTTTTCAAAGGGCGCGTTTTTTTACTAGCATAAGCCATAGTGGTGAACGGAAACGTAATTTTTACAGCTGAACTAGAAAAAAGAAGGCGATTCAAGCCCAACAAGCCGGGAACAAGCCTGAAAAGCCGGGAAGTGATGTTTTCTAGCTATACACCTACTCCAATGCGTTTGAATGCAGTAACAGTTAAAGTGGGGGCAACTGTTTTAAGATATTGGGCAACTGTTAGTTTATTATTTTTGACAAATGGCTGCTGTAATAGCGTATTTTCCTGAAAAAACTTGTTTAATCTGCCCTGAGTTATTTTTTCTGCTTTGTTGCTATCAAACCCTTCAGCTATAACCTGTGCATGGATAACAGCCGATTCTCTTTCGACTACAGTTGAATCAACCTGATCTTTATCAAGCGCTACAGGGGCCATAGCGGCTATTTGCATGGCCACATCTTTACCTGCAGCGAGTACACCTTCACCTTGACCACCTTCTAGGGCTACTAAAACAGCTAAACGATTACCAGTATGAATATAAGGAACGGTTACCTGGGCTGTTAAGGTTTCATAAGCAGAAATGGTTATTTTCTCACCAACGGTACCAGTAGCGGCTACCATAGCTGCTTGAACGGTCTCATCGCCTAATGGCAAAGCTTCTAACGTGGCTATGGAGATGGGATTGTGGGCTACTGCAGCTTCTAAAATACGTTTACCTAACGTAACAAACAACTCGCTTTTAGCAACAAAGTCGGTTTCACAATTAAGTACCAACAAGAAAGATTGCTTATTATTGGAACTTGCACAAGCAAAAACAGCGCCTTCACCTGCATGGTATGCAGCACGATCTGCCAATATCTTTTGTCCTTTTTTTCTTAAAAAATCAATGGCTTTTTCAAAATCACCTCCTGATTCAATTAATGCTTTCTTGCAATCCATCATTCCTGCACCTGTTTTTTGCCTCAGAGCAGCTACCTCTTGTGCTGTAATAACCATATATTCTATTTATTATATTCAGATGACTGACCTGCTGCAAGGAACCTATTCAGCCCCCACCTACGGCCATGGGTTATACCCAAAAAAAGAGACCCTATAGAATGAAGTTTATTATTTTTTTTCTTTACCTAACTCCTCTTGAATGGGAGCAGCAGCTTGTACTGCTTTTGCTTGCTCCGGTTGCTCTTTAACGGGCAAAGGAGCTTGTACTAATTCTTCTTTCTTTGGTCGGTCTTTAACGGGAGTAGCTGCTTGTGCAACTTTAGCTACAGGTGTAGTTTCTTTAGGTTTTGCCTTGGATGGAATGGTTTTCTTGATTACCACACCTTGCACCACTTTTATACCTCTTTTAGGAGCCATTTTGCTACCTTCATTACCAGCAGGTTCCTCCTCTTTCTTAGGGGCGGTTTCTGCCTTCTCCTTCTTATAGGCTGCAATACCTTCTTGAATTGAACCAGCTAGATATCGAACTATAATGTCAACTGAACGGAAGGCATCATCATTGCCAGGAATAGGAAAATCAACTATATCTGGGTTGGTGTTGGTATCAACAAGGGCAAAAACAGGAATACCTAATTTGCGTGCTTCTTCAACAGCAATATGCTCTTCTTTGATGTCAATTACCAATAGCGCAGAGGGAAGTCTAGTAACATTAGCCAATCCCTGTAATATTCTACTGAGTTTTTCTTGCTCTCGGGCAATAATCAACCTTTCTTTTTTAGCCAAATTTTTATAAGCAGATGTCTGCATATTTTTTTCTATGGCTAGCATACGCTTTAGTAGCTTGCGGGTATTGACAAAGTTAGTGAGCGTGCCACCAAGCCATCGTTCTGTAACATAGGGCATACCTAAGTCTTTAGCTGCCTGCTCTACAGAAGCTTTAACTTGCTTTTTGGTAGCTACAAACAAGATTTTTTTACCAGCTTGTGCCATCGCATTGAGCTGCAAGGCAGCTGCTTGCATACAGGTAATGGTTTTATTTAGATCAATGATATGTATGCCATTTTGCTTCATGAAAATAAAGGGAGCCATCTTAGGATTCCATTTCCTAGTTAAGTGACCAAAATGGACGCCAGCATCAAGCAATTCTTTGAATTCTAATTTTATCATTATGGGTAATAACAAATATAACTATGAGAATAGGGCTAACGTTTGGTAAATTGGAATTTCTTTCTGGACTTTTTACGACCATACTTCTTACGTTCCACTACTCTAGCATCCCTAGTTAAGAAGCCTTCTTTTTTCAGTATGGGCCTATTGGTTTCTAAGTCTAATTTGCAAAGTGCCCTAGCAACACCCAAGCGAATGGCCTCAGCTTGTCCGCGCAACCCCCCACCAGTAACATTAACCTTGAGATTATACTGGGTTACCATATCTAATTTTTCTAGAGGCTGCTTAACAATTAAGCTAATTTCTTCTACTGGGAAATAATCTGAAAGTGGCTTATGATTAATTTGAATATCTCCTGTGCCTTTAACAAGATAAACCCTGGCTACGGCGGTCTTTCTTCGACCTACTGCATTAACTGTTTCCATCCGTTAATAAAATTAGTATTTTAGGGTTATTGGGGTTGGTTTTTGAGCTGCATAGGGATGGATAGCACCCTGGCAAACATGCAAATTGTGAAATAACCTTCTGCCCAACCTATTTTTAGGCAACATACCTTTTACAGCATGCTCTATAACACGCTTGGGATTAACAACCTGAACTTCTTGAGGAGTAGCCTGCTTCAACCCGCCAGGATAACCTGAATACGTGGTATAGGTTTTTTTTACCCATTTATTACCTGATAAAGCTACTTTACCAGCATTCAAAATGATAACATGGTCTCCCCCATCTGTATGGGGCGTAAAATCGGGCTTATGCTTCCCACGGATGATGTAAGCAACCTGGCTAGCGAGCCTACCCAACGGCTGCGACGAAGCATCAACAACAACCCATTGTTTGTTAACACTCTGCTTGTTAGCATATTTTGTCTTATAACTAATATAATCCACGCTTTTTTAAATAAAAAGTTGAACCAACAAAAAAATTTGAGGACTGTACAAAAAACTAAAGGCTTCAAATGTATCTTTTTTTTGCAAAAAATGCAAACAAAATGAAACTAAAAAAACATATACTGTCTACTTAAAGTATTGAAGCGATAACCTATAGCAGCCAGGAAGTACCTCCTTGTAGTCAAGTTATAGATGCATTAACGCACAATAACTTGTGTAAAGGAATCTAAAGATAAGTATTTTTGTGCTAATTTTCTAACCTCTACAGCGGTTATATTACGAACCTGATGGTAAAACGCAGTGTAGTAACTTTGGTCTAAGCCATGAAGATAGGTTGTTTGAAACTTTTGCATAATAGCAAAAGGATCATTAATCGTAGTTAAAAAATGGCCCAGCAAGTAGTTTTTAACATTTGCTAAGGTCTGGTCTGAAACTAGCTCATGGTGCAACAGTTCTATTTCTTTATAAACCTCCTTAATGGTTTCCTTGGTTACTTCTTGGGCTACTTCTGTAGTAATAGCTAGGTAGCCAGCTTGTAGTAAAGCTACCATACTGGAATGAATGCCATAGGTATAGCCCTTATCTTCTCGAATATTACGCATAAGCCGAGAGCCAAAATAACCACCTAAAAGGGTATTAACTACAACCATAGGTAAAAAATCTACTTCTTTCTTAACCAATAATTTTTTGCCAATTACAATGGCAGACTGCAGATGTTGGCCATCTACTAACTCTATTTTTTCAGGCAGTGTACTAGGTAGTATTTGATCTATTAACAGATTTTTGGCAGTAGGTAAACCTGCTAGGGATTCTTCAATCAATTGTAAGGCTGTTGGCGTAACTTGACCGCTCACAAAAGCAGCACAACTCGTAAAAAATAGTTGGTCGTAATGTTGTTGTAAATCTGCCCGTTGGATACCAAAAACATCTTGTATAGTGAGATGTTTACCATAAGGATGCGCCTCTGTAAATAAAGCCGTACAAAATCGCTTATACGCTACCCGATTATTTTTTTTATCGGCAACTTGAATAGCCTGCGCTTTTACGTTTTTGAGCAATTCAAGTGATTTTTCAGGAAAACTAGGAGTCAATAAAACCTCCAATAATAGGTCTAAGACAGGGCTAAGATGCTTGGTAAGCGTGGAAAGAGAGATGGTACAAAAATCTTTCTGTACGCGCGTGCTAATCGTTGCACCATAGTAATCTATAATATGCGCAATAGCTTGCGTATTTTTAGTTATGGTACCCTCTAGTAGCATAGCAGCAGTAAAATAGGCTGCACCTGGATGCAATTCATAAGCGCTACCAGATTTAAAAATCAAATCTAACTCTATAATGGGTTGACTACCCATGTTTAAGCAATAAAGTGGAATCTTATTCCCAAGTACCTGTCTTGCTGGCCATGGAAAATGGATAGGCTCTATCTCTTTAAATTTTGGAGGAATGGTTCTATCAAGCATAAATAATATAGCATTTACAAAAAATTAGATTTTTTGCCAGGCGTTACTGCTACTGGTAATGCGCAAGGCAAGCCAGTGGTTAAATCTTCAGGAGGTCGTTTATAGATCGACAGTATAATTTGCCTGGGAATGGTCTATCTAAAATAAAGCAAAAATAAGATTTATTGGATGAATAGCATCAAAAATTGAAAAAATAAGCCTACAAGCAATAGTAAAAACTATAGGAGCGACCTATAAGAACTGACTAAAAGGTGATTGGTGATCGACAGGTATTGTACAAAATTTTCTTGTATAGCCGTAACACAATGGTGAGTCGCTTTCTGAGCGCAACTACTTTACAAGGAGCGGTTTTTTGGTACAGTTGTGCCACAGTAGTGAATGGATACGATAAATTTTTGTTACATAAGCCATCCAAAGGCTTTACGTTGTAACTGATTATACAGTACACGATTAGCCAATTGCTCAACGTTCAACAAATTTTTGAATTTCATCAAGGGCCTCAGGACTATCCAATGTACCTATAATGCCAAAATCGTCAATAGAAATATGGGCAGTATTATGAATAGTAACTTGATGGTAATTGGGGCTCTTTTCAAGAGTAGCGCTTCCAAGCTGACTGTAAAGCGGAACAAAGCCGTCATGACTTTGGTCAACATTCTCTTTTCCAACAATCAAGTTGGTATATAGATTATCCAACAATGGAGTAAGCAACCCTTCAATGAATTGGCTAAAATCCAAAAATTGATCAAGTATATCATCTGTTTCTGCAGATAGCTTATTTTTTTCTTTATTGATAAATTTATTCAATAACTCACTTAGAAGGTTTGAGTATACTCCACCTATTGCTAGTTTAGGAATATTTAATTTGACAAGTTTAGCGTGAATATCACGCAAAGCTGCACTTCCTTCTACTAAGTCTTGTAGGCCTGGTGGTTGTAAGAATTGCAAAAAGCTTGAAAGAGCCTTAGGATCTGAACTATTAAGCGCAGTAATCAACCTATCTATTAAATAGCACGCTTGTTGACCCGCCTCTCCTTTCTGTTCAACATATGTTTTAACATGTTTTAATAATGATACGAATAAATAGCAGGCTTGTTGACCCGCCTCTCCTTTCTGTTCAACATATGTTTTAACATGTTGTAATAATGATGCGCAATCCTTGAATCTAAGCAGAGGAACGCCTTCGAATGGTGTATTGATGCCAACAATTTTTACTTTATAACCTGCTTCTTGGAGTTTAGGTGCTAAAGCAGATACACGAAGGCCTCCTTGACTATGGCCAATGAGTATGATAGGCCGTTCTTTAGCGTTAGGTATAGTTGAAGTTCTTTTTAAGAATTCTGTATGACATTTTTTAGCTTGTTGCTCTATGGAAAGAGAGAAGGTTTCTTCTTGTGTTACACTTGATGAAAGTATTACTTTCGAATCGGGAAATTTTTCAAGAAGTTTTTTTTGGAAAGAGTCAAAACGATCAGGAGTATCGTTCCATCCATGTGCTAGAAAAAATATAGGTGGCTGATTTGTAACTACATTCGGATTAGTATTAGCTGTACTACCATTTTTTGATACATGGAAGCTACTAGCACCAGTAAGGAGCGTGGCATCAACACCGCTACTAGAATCACTACAGGGAGTAGCGTCAGTAGAAAAAGCAGAGGGAGTAGAGCCAGTAGCGTTGGACGCTACCTTAGGAGGACTATTCGGTGGACTATTGTCCTTGCATTCACAACCAATAAACAACAAAGAAATAGATATGAAAAAAGGAATAGTAAGGTACAATAGCTTGGTTATCTTGTTATAAAAACTTTTTCTAGAGATGGGCTGAACGTGCATGATAAGTAACGGTTAGGTAAATTTTTAAAATTTAGTAGCGTAGGCGAGGCGACTACGTAATACATTTGCAATTTTACAAAAAAATAAAATTATATGCAAAAGTTATTAGATTTCGGTTCACCCCAATGGGGTCAACTTAAGGAATTTTTATTGTTTTTTTATTTGATTATAAGTATTTTTCTCTTACTTTTTTCTTGATAAGAAAGTAAGCAAAAAATCAAGCCCTGTGCAAAAAACTGCTGAAAACTCAGCTTACAGCTGGAAAAACAGAAATCTCCCGCTGCGCAGGCTTCAAACAAAACTGTTTTTCTTTTCATCTATAAGCTGAGCTTGCTGATCGCAGCTTTGTACCTGTTCAAGTCAGTGGCAAATAAGATGTTTTTAACTTACTTTTTTCTTGATAAAAAAGTAAGCAAAAAATCAAGCCCTGGTAAAAAGTTGCGGAAA
>NZ_JAACGG010000083.1:0-13492 GCF_022810525.1 Candidatus Cardinium sp. cByotN1 | reverse complement strand
CCATAGTGGTGAATAGATACTTTTCTTTTTATGTGTAGTCCTGACAAAATAGTAAATAAATACAGCGAGTTTCCTAAAAAGTCTACTAACCTACGTAAATCTATTAGGAGCAATGTCAGAAAAGCATTTCTTTTTTTTGATAAAGAAATCAAATAGTATGTTCCCTTTATATCTATAAGGCAAGTAGGCCAAGGAAGGTTTAGCCAAACCTTCCTTGTTAAGTCTAAAAAAATCTATTTGTGCTCGCACAATAGCCCAGCCATTTGTAAACTTAGTGAGGGCAACCATCCGAAAAAAAGCTAATAGGTTCAACCCTATATTTTTTGTAGTACGACCCCAATTATTGCCATGATGCTTATAGAGCATCAGTAACCTATTTCTAAAATTTAAGTAGGTTTTCCTAGGACTATTATAAGCCAATGTAGCCCCTCCTAGATGATAAACGGTGCTGTCAGCACAATAATAAACTTGCCAACTAGCAAGATAAGCACGCCAACAAAAATCAATTTCCTCAAAATGAGCAAAAAAAAGCTCATCAAACCCCCCTAGTGCATGAAAGGCTTTGGCACGTACCAATAGACACGCCCCACTCGCCCAAAAAATCGGTCGTGTATCGTTGTATTGCCCATGATCTTTTTCAAGATGATTAAAAATTCTTCCTCGGCAAAAGGGATAGCCATAATCATCTATAAATCCACCAGCCCCTCCAGCATAGTCAAATTGATCCGGTTGTATGAGCGAAAGTATTTTAGGTTGGCAGCATGCAATAGCAGGGTTACCCTCCATAAGGCTTACCAATCCTTTTAGCCAGTCTACTGTAACGAGTAAATCATTGTTTAAGAGCAAGTAATAGGTAGCTTCAATCTGCTTTAGGGCTAAATTATACCCTTTTGCCACACCATAATTAGACTGATAGACGATACATTTTACCTCCGGAAATTGATGCTGTAAATAAGCTACTGATCCATCCGTAGAAGCATTATCGACTACTATAATGGGATAGCCATCGCTATAAAGCAATAAGGTAGGTAAGTATTGTTTTAGTAATGCTAAACCATTATGGTTTAACAACACAATGGCCAGATTGGGTGAATGGTTATTAGTTAAAGTAGTCTGTTTATGCCATTCCTGCATGCTTTTCCATCATTTCTTGGATCTTATGGTCTACCTCTTCCAATGCTAAGTTCGTAGCACCTACTATGAGATCCTGAACCATTTTTTGATCTGATTTATTCAATAACGTTTCATCTATTGAAACAGAAAGTAGTTTTTTACCCCCGCTCACCGTTACCTGAACCAATCCAGCCCCTGTTTCTTTGGTTATCGTAATTTGTTCAATCTGCTTTTTGACCAGCTCCATTGTACCTCGCAGTTGGTCCATTTCTCCAAATAGCTTTTTTATGTCCATAATAATTAGATAAACATTAATGTAATAATAAGGTTAAATAGCTCATCTGCTTTTTTTATGAGCTTGCACGATTTGGATTATACAATAGCGTATAGGGGCTAAACTATGTATGAACACAAGCCATACTGCAAGCATTACTATAGTACAATGGTGTGCTATAAGCAGTGGGCTAAAA
The DNA here is from genome assembly GCF_022810525.1 of Candidatus Cardinium sp. cByotN1. Lineage (NCBI taxonomy): Bacteria > Pseudomonadati > Bacteroidota > Cytophagia > Cytophagales > Amoebophilaceae > Candidatus Cardinium > Candidatus Cardinium sp. cByotN1. The sequence continues at coordinate 11,909 of NZ_JAACGG010000083.1, read as the reverse complement.
AGCCAAATAAGTATAGGCAGATCTATCAAAAGCATACACAACCCTGCAACCAGATAAAATAAATAACTAGGTCTCATACCATCCAATATTTGTGTCAAATAAACTTTGTCATAGCTTATTAGCGTATTTAACAACCAGGTTAGACCTAAAAATATAAAGAATTGTTGCATCCCTAATTTAAATCGACAAGTTTGCAAGATTTGAGCAGGTCTTATTTTACAAGACAACATGGTTAGCGCTCCAATAGCAAGCATCACTAAAGAAAAAAACATAGGAAATCTAACTGGAAAGATCTTTTGGATACAACTGAGCTCAGTTAGCCTATTAGATTGAGGTTTTATGAGTAAAAATAGTAGTTCAGAGAGTAGTAAAAGTAAAAAGATAAGTTGCACGTTATATTTTGACACAGGTAGAACTTGGGTATCTTTTTTAGCAGAATCTTTAAACCCGGCAGATAACTTGTCAAGCCATTGCTCAGGTATCAGTGCAACCAGGAGACTACTGGCTACTGTTATGCCAATTGTAATGGCAATCATCATACCCAACAGATTCAATATGGGTAACCCACTATTGCCTACAACAATTATAAGAAACATACCTAACATGGATAAAGGACTAACTAATAATGCCATATGTGCAGCAATCTCAAGTGCAACAATTAAGCGAGCCTTACTTTTGCCAGGCCTATTTTCTTCACATAGAGATCGACATAACCACTTTTTATCTCCTGTTAAAAAGACTAAACCATAGCAAAGCAGCAGAATAAAAAGCGAATAACCGTGGTTGGATTTTTCTAGAAAAGCAGTGAATTTGTTTTTTAACAGATAAAAAAAACCAGCTGTTTCCAGCGTAGCCATCAAAAGTAACCAAGTAGCTTGCAAGAGCATTAAATCATGAGGCGGAGCCGCAGGTTGTACCCAAAAGGTTGATAAACCCAGGCCCAATCCACTGAATAACCCAACGGAAATGCCACCCAAACGCAACCCTATTATAAGCAGCAATAAGAGGATACCCCATCCAATTGTAATCATCATATAATGCATTAAACATTTATCAACCAGCTACCCCTATATAAACCAGTAAAAAACCAATGCCAATTGCACCAGCAACTGCCATTAAACCTGGTAACATGAAACTGTGGTTAAAAAGAAATTTACCAATTCGGGTGGTGCCTGTTGTATCCAAATTAATAGCAGCCAACATGGTTGGATAAATAGGGATAATAAAAACACCATTAACTGCTGCTGCAGAAGCCAATAATATTTTAGGTGGAATGCCTAATGCTATACCCAATGGAAATACTGCTTTAATTGTGGCAGCCGAGCTACCCATAATAGCAGCCATTAAAACTAAAATAATAGCAAATTGCCAAGGGTGAGAAAGATAAGCTGATATAAACTGGAGTAAAACGGGTTTATTACTTTGTACAAAAGTACTGCTTAACCAAGCAACACCCAAAAGCGAAAACATTCCTTGTACACCAGCAATAAATGCTTTACCCCTCGTAATAGACTTAGGTGAAACTCGGCACAACAACATAATCAATGCTGCAGTGGAGAGCATAACAATTGGAAGAATAGCATCAGATGACAGCGATACTTTTATGCCATTTACCATCCAAGATGGGCGCAATGTTTGCATAGCATTCATTAAAACAATAACAAAACTACCGAGTAAGAAAGATACAATAGAAAGTTTAGCTACGGTAGAAGTTTGAGGCAGGTCCGAGAGATGGCCAGTAGGTGCTACTATTTTAGGCTCAACCATTGACGAAGCTGGCATATCTTTACTCAGCAGACTGGTTACAAATGTTGCCATTAATAATCCGCCCATTGTTGATGGAATGATAATCTTAAAAATGGTTAACATGGCTATTCCAGAAGCATTTAATAATCCGCTTAGAATAACCATTATAGAAGAAATGGGGCTGGCAAGCGCACCGTGTAAAGCGGCAATAACAGAAAGCGATAAAGGTCGTTCTGGGCGAATACCTACTTCTTTAGAAACCTCTGCAATAACAGGAAGAATAGAATAAGCGATGTGGTTAGTACCACCTAAGAAGGTAATTGCATAAGTTACCATAGGACTAATATATATGATGCTACGCGGATGTTTTCTGATACACAACTCAGCCAATTGTACCAAGTAGCGCAACCCACCTGCAGCCTCTATCGTACCAACTGCAGCAACTACTGCAGCAATACAAAGCATTACATCAAAAGGGGGATTGGCTGGAGCAGCCCCTAAAAGCAACATAACCAATACGCCCAAACCTCCCAGCATACTTAGGCTAATGCCTTGTAAACGAGCGCCCAAAAAAGAAGCAAGTAGAAGTATAGTTAAGCCTATAAAAAGCATGCCACCAAAAAATTAATTATGTATTAAAAAACGTTCCAAACAGGAAGACTATTACTGCTTATTTTAAAATGCTAGGAGAAACAAAATAACTCAAATATAGGTATAACGATACGAATAATAAAAGATTTATATACAAGTAATTTACCCAATCAAAAACTTTCATTGATTTCAAATCAATCATTTCTTCCAACTTATTTTTGCTATGTGTCAGTTATGGCTATTACCTTGAAAGGATCAAAAAAAATTTGTTTAAATGTTTTTTATTATGTATTATAAAATTGCACCCAAGATACAATATCATTTCATTGTTTCTTGCATTTTAAGGTATTTTCTTAAGGTATTTTTCTATGCAATACGATAGAGCTTTCATCAAACCTACCAGCTTAATACGAGCTGTTTGGATATGTGTTTTTGTATTGACAAGTGCTTGTAATAAAATAAAAAACACCTATAACATAAGTAAGTCATCTAATCAGCTCTACACATTTTTCAACTCTGAAATTAACTGTTGTAATGACTATACTTCGCTTGAACCTAATAACTATAACAAAGAGTTCGTGGAATACATAATAGAACGGCTTAAATGCTGTTATGCTAGCTATGAAAAAATTGACAAAGATACTACTGATGAAGATATTAAGCAATATATTAAATGTATGCTATATGATTGTAACGTTAACGTATTTAAGGATATTGTTACATACAGCATTGATACAATCAATTCATCAGGTCAAACGAACCAAAAGAGATCTGTTATATTATTTTTTTACGATTTATTAATAAGCTTATTAAATACATTCCCTTCCAGATGGAATTCTGCTATAGAAGCTAATAATCAATATGATAGTATTTCTAGTCCAATATTAGAAAAAATAGCATTTATATCAAAGATGCTTGCAAGCTGCCTCCAACAGGAGGAAAAAGCTAAAAATAGTAGCTTTTCTGATCAATTAGAAGTACTAAAATCACTTATTAATAAACATATATTTGAACGCTTAAAATTTAAGGAAGCGCTATTATCAGCAGCTAACTACGGCCATGTAAAACTAATAGGTACCCTCCTGCGAATGGTATTGGAACTATCTGGACCCAAACAATACCTCAAAATGCTTTGTACACCTTTAGATGTAGGTACTAACAGTGACAATAAGTGGAATACTATGCTTGCTAGAGCATTATTGAGCTGTAGTTATGCAGAAGAAGTGATAGAATGCTTAGTGAGTAATCTGAGTCATGTTATGAACTATTTTCCTCAGGATATAGCAATAAAAAGCTATTTTTTAGGTCAACCAGTTCAGTCCACACCTACTAAATACCAAACTGCACTATATTTGGCTATTGAAAATAACGAGCCTGCGCTAGTGCAATGCTTACTAAAACTGGGTGCTAATCCAAATATTAGAAGATAGTTCAGGACAGACTCCTCTCCATATCGCTGCTAAACATGCTTCTGTTGAAATCATTCAATTTTTACTAAAATTTGGTGCTAATCCAAGTACACAAGATCATTTAGGGAAACCTGCTCTTTCTCCAAAACGCATCTTAGAACGGGCCCTAAATCCAAAATTGGTAAGCTGTTCAAACCATATTTTAGACCTTCCAAAAGCAATATTACTCGAACACTTACAAAGATTAAAAAGCTATGTGGACCATTTGTTAGAAAGACCTTTCACAACATATGATAGTCAAGAGGAGCTACTCCTAGAGGCTATAAAAAATCAGGTGTGCGATTTGAGTAGACTTGAATGTCCGTTGAATTTGCCGACCGAAGAAATACTAATCTGGTTAGAGGTATACCAATATGCCAGAATGGATCCGGACCAAAGAAGCTGTGATAGCACGGCAACTTGTGCCAGCAGTGGTTTGGGGCATCCACTATATTATAGGCCTTTATCGGTTGCTTCTGTAACTAAACCGATAGATACTTACAGTCTATATGCTTTTTAATAACTAAAAAGTACTGACCAAACTTTTAAATTATTTACCTCTAAACATTAGATTATAACTTATCTTTATGTTGTTTGATATACAATTACTTATGATAATAGCTTTTTTATTATCAACTTTATTGGTCGTTTTTTGCACTGTTAGAAGATTTACCACCTTTCGAGCCTATGCTGTAGGCAATAGGCAATTTTCTACGGCCAGTTTGGTATCTACTGCATTAGCTTGTTATTATGGCGGAGGCACACTCACCACTAACATAACACAATTCTGTCATGGAATCTACTGGGTCGGTTTTAGATGCTTTGGTATTATTGCTGCCTTTTCTATGCTCAGTTGGTTAAGCACACGTATGTCTCAGTTTATGTATCATATCTCAATGCCAGAAACCATGGGGCGTGCATATGGGAAATATACAAGGGTTATTACCGCTTTATTGAGTGTTGGTTTTTCTACTACGCTTATTGCTGCGCAAGTTTATATCATGTCTAGAGTTATAAGTATATGTATAAACTCAGTTAACCCATTACTCATTACCATACTAGCCGCTCTAATGCTTGTTAGCTATGCTACCTTTGGGGGAATTCGCGCAGTTGTCTTTACAGATATATGGCAATGGATTACCTTTTGTTGCCTCATTTGCACCTTAGCTTGGTTTATGTTTAAACAAACAGATCGTTCGTTTTATGAAATAATTGCATCTGTAACCAGTCAAAAAAAATTTCATTTGCGAAGCCTATTTCCTAATTATAACAAGCTAGTCACTACATTACGATACCTCTCCGCTCTGGTTAGCTGTATAGAACCTGCTTTTATGCAAAATGTCTATATGTCTTCTAGTCCCTTTCAAGCAAAAAAAATGTTTTTATATGCTGCTATTTTGGGCTTTATGATCATGCTTTGTTGCGCGCTAGTTGGTTTATTTACCTTTGTATGGATACCACCGAATTTATCAGAACCCGATACTTGGCATTATATAATGGCCCATATTTCTCCTTTTTTAAAAGGTATGATTGCGACTTGTTTATTAGCTTTAGCTATGTCCACAGCTGATTCTAGATTACATATCTGTGCGGTTATGATCAGTTATGATATACTACCCATTATATGGCCAAGTCACTTTAGAAAAAATCCTTCCTGTTTATATTATTATAGGATAGCGCATGCTGCTATATTAGTAATAGCTATGCTTAGTATCGGTACCGCCTTGATTATTAGGGACTTCTGGATTGTAGGTAGTGCAATTAACTGGTATATCCGTTGGTATCTGCCTATAGTAGGGGCTCCATTTATTTTAGCTGTTTTAGGATTCCGTACTACTGAACGTATTGCGTTAATAGGTATGCTAATAGGTATACTAAGTGTTTTTACTTGGCGCAAATGGATCTATCCTATACTCGGCACAGACAATAGTAGTTTTTTATGCATGTTGTTAAATGGTTCAGCCATGCTTACTGCACATTATTTATTCCGGCACTCAAAGGATGCAAAAGATTCAAATGATGCATTTCAACAAATTAAATAACTTCATAACTAAAAGATCATAGAGAAAATATAAAAATGCTTGTTTAAATTATTTTTATTGCTTACTATAAAATTGTAATCTATTTATTTCTATTTAATATCGGTTTGCATGCAACACAATAAATCCTTCACTAGTCATTCCAACTTAGTAGCAATAGGCTTTGTAATGCTTTTGCTATGCACTGCTAGCTGTAGCCAAACAACTGTTAAACATGATGTTAAGCAGTCTGTTGAATCAATGTCTGAAACTAACCTATTTAGTCAATCTTTTTCTGGCACTGATTCTGAGAAAATTTATGCCAGGTATATTCAACACCTTAATGAGTGTAGCATCCAAAAATTTGAATGTATAGTTGAATGTGAAATTCATATAATGCTTTCACAAAGCGAAGAGCAACAACAAGCTGCTAGCTCTTTAGCTAATATATTGGTACATTTACTAAGTTCACTAACACCATTGAAAGAAGGCTTTACTACCGCACTTGAGAATTCGTCTGGCCAAACACTTAGTAAAATAGCCATTTTATTAAACAAGCTTTCAAGTCATGCTCAAACACTTCAATCAGATTCATTAAAAAAATTCAAATCGCTTACGCATGATTATATCATTTCAACAGTGGCTTTTAACGAGGCCTTATCATCAGCAGTCGAACGCGCTCCTATAGATGTAGTCAATACAGTACTATCAAGTATATGCCAAATATATCAATCAGACCCCTCCCAAATACGCCAAATTATTTGTATGCCTTTAAAATCAGGTAATTATAGCTTGCTTTACAAAGCACTATTACGTTCTAGATCTGATTCAATAGCAATGATACTTTGCTTGGTACGTCATCTAGTTGATATAGAGCCTTGGCTTAATGATGATACTTCTTTGCTTTCGCATATAAAACTTCTGCCTCTGGATATAAAAAGTTGTTTTTTAGACCAACAAGTTGAATATGCTCCTGGTAAATATCATACGGCCCTACATTTTGCCATTGAAAACGCTAACTCTCAACAAGTTCAATGCCTATTAGAGCTTGGAGCTGATCCAAACATAAAAGATAGTTCAGGAAAAACCGCTTTACATTTGGCTTTTGGAAGAAATGAACCTGTTATAGTTGGATACTTACTGAAGTATGGTGCTAGCCTATGTCTAAAAAATAGCCAAGGAGTAACTATTTTTTCTATGGATCAGATGTTTAATAAAGTTTTAAACTTATGCGAGCGTCTATGCCGTTCGAGAAGATTAGCGTCTAAGCGTCAGAAACGAGCAATAACTGATTTAAGAGATATGTTACTTGGATTTAAAACCTTATGGAAATCAGGTGTCTTTCGTAACCAATATAATTTGTTACGTGCTCAATACCGAAATCTAGTTCTAGGCGCTTACAAATCTTTCCACCAAAACTTTCCCTACGGACAGGGTTCGGAACACTATTATACATGCCAGAAAATTACGAATTGGTTAATTTTGTGTAATAATATACTAGGCCTTGATAGCCAACTAATGTTTGATGATGTAAGCATGTCTCCTAGTCCAAAAAGTGATGATAGCTATGATAGCCAACTAACCTGTGATAGCGCAGTAACGCATGCGAGCAGTGGTATCGGCCATCCCCTCTACTGTAAGCCTTTGTCCGGTACTCCTAACAATTATAAGGAGCAATGCGCAAAGCCTGTATGCTTTTCAATAAGCTCTTTTTAGAGAAACTGGGCCAAATAGATAAGAGTTATCAACCTTATATAGATAAGTAAGCTGTCCACAAAAACTTATCCATTTATCTACATTACTAGTTACCTTAACAAGGTAGATAACTTAAAAATGATTAAGTGAACATGTAGAGTCAAGATACAACCAAAGTTATTAAGAATATAGTTATATACTTTTTATTAACAATTCTTCTCCTTACTCTATAGCTGAAAGGTCCATCTACTAGAGAATAAAAATTTGATGAAGCGGTATATTCAAGCAAAAACTACATTACTTTTACAAGTATTTTAAGTATAATTACTTTTTAATCAACTATATTCAGGCCATATAAAGTTAATGATTGAAGAAAGTAAATACCCATTTCTGATCCCGATCGGTTGGTGGATAAATGCAATCTACTAAGTACGATTATACACAATCTTATTTTAGAAGTTATACTTTTACACAAATCCACAGCCTAATAAAAATAAGTTTCTTGATTTATATCAAATTACTTATAATAACTCCTAGATAAGTGTGGATAAGTAAGCTTGTTGCTGAGCTTGCTCAGTCTAATCATAAAACGTTTATCCTACCTTGAACCTTTCTTAATTATGGATAATTTTTTCTCCAGAGATATAACACTCCTTGCAGGATTAGATAAAGGACAATTACTTAAGGATGAACTGGGTATACATACTTATGAAGATCTTTTGAAGTATTATCCATTTCGGTATGAAGATCGAAGTACCCAATCTACTATTGCATCATTAACCCTTACCCCTGCAAGTGTACAATTACAAGGTTACATTAGAAAGCTGCAAAAAATCGATAAGGGAAAAAAAAAATTGGTAGCACTATTTGAAGATAATACAGGACAGTTAAATCTTATATGGTTTCATAGTATTTCCTGGATTATAAAGAAAATAAAAGCTAATGTACTTTACTATGTTTGGGGTAAGCCCATTTTTTTACCAAATGGCCAAAAACAAATTATTCATCCGGAAATAAATTCGGTAATCGATAAAGCATATAAAACAAGCAACTTGTTGCCCGTATATCATAGTACAGAAAAGCTAAAAAGAAATCAACTGGATAATAAAAAAATTGCTTCTTTACAAAAAAAGTTGTTGGCTCAACTCAGTGGAGTTATAGAAGAAACTTTACCAGGTTACCTATTGATACGTTATCGACTTCCATCTTTAGTAGAAGCTTTTATACATATTCATTTCCCTACTAACCAAACCCTATTAAAACAAGCTCAAAGGAGACTTAAGTTTGAGGAGTTGTTTTTTATTCAGTTAAAATTGCTTAAAGTAAGGCAAGTACGTTCAGAAAAAGAAAAAGGTAAAATCTTTAATGATTTATCGTTATTCAACCTATTTTATCATAATCATTTACCTTTTAGCTTGACCAATGGTCAAAAGGAGACTATCAGAGCAATATATAGGGATTTAAGTTCTGGTAAGCAGATGAATAGGCTTCTACAAGGTGATGTAGGAAGTGGTAAAACCATTGTTGCTTTTCTTGCCATGCTCATGGCAATAGGTAATGGGGCGCAAGTGGCGATTATGGCTCCTACTGAAATTTTGGCCAAACAGCATTTTGAACGTTTTTGCCTTTTTAGCCAGCAGTTGAACCTGCATATTGCTTTACTTACAGGGAGTACTAAAAAGAAGGAAAGGGAACATATTTTATATCGACTTAAAGTAGGCATACTACACATTATAGTGGGCACGCATGCCTTGCTAAGCGATGACGTTTCGTTTCATGAGTTAGGTTTTTTTGTAATAGATGAACAGCATCGTTTTGGTGTTGCACAGCGTGCTGGTCTTTTAACGAAAAATCGAATTTATGCACCTCACATACTCATTATGACCGCTACTCCTATTCCAAGAACTTTAGCTATGACTTTTTATGGTGACTTGGATCTTTCTACTATTTATGAATTACCATCAGGTAGACAACCTGTTAAGACACAACACTTTTATGAAAACTTTCGTTTAAAAGTCTTTCAATTTATAAGAGAACAACTTTTATTGGGTAGACAAATATATATAGTCTACCCCCTTATTGAAGCCTCTGCTTCATTGGATTATAATCATCTAATGGCTGGTTATGAATCTATTACTAGGGCTTTTCCCGATATTACTATTGGAATGATACATGGCAAAATGGATAGCGTGGCTAAGGATATAGAAATGAAGCGTTTTGAAAAAAATGAGACGCGTATTCTAGTTACTACGACGGTTATAGAGGTAGGTGTTAATATACCTAACGCAACAGTGATGGTTATAGAAAGTGCGGAGCGATTTGGATTATCTCAATTGCACCAGTTGCGTGGAAGGGTCGGCCGTGGTAGTGAACAATCCTATTGTATTTTAATGACCGATTATCGTTTAAACAAAACAAGTAAAGAAAGAATAGAAACCATGGTTAAAACAAGTAATGGGTTTGAAATAGCGGAGTTGGATCTTAAACTCCGTGGTCCAGGGGATCTAATGGGATTGCAGCAAAGTGGTGCCTTAAATTTAAAAATAGCTGATCTCTCAAAAGATGCTGCTATTTTAGAAGTAGCGCGTGATGTAGCTAAAGCAATCATTGAACAAGATCCGGATTTTCAGCATCCCATTAACTTGCCAATTCATAGAGAATATACTAGATTACTTGCTGTAGCTGGATATTGGAATAAAATAGGATAAAGATAGCGTAAAGAACCTTTTTTAATTTTTTTGTTTGGTCTTTTCATAGACGCTCAATCAATACTTATAAACAGTTCACTATGTCACTGTACAAAAGTTTTGTAGAAAAATTTAGCCACATTCGCTTGCTCCATCAAGTGGAGGCGCTTTTGTCATGGGATCAACAAACTTATATGCCTGCTGGTGCAATTGATATTCGTGCTAAACAACTTGCTTACATGGCTAGCCTAGCACATACAGAAGCAACTAGTAGTATGTATCGCGATACATTAGCCGAAATGATCGATATCGATACGGAAACAGTTAAATTGCAAGGGTTATCCTTAGTGCAACAATCCAACCTTAGGCAATGGTGTAGAGATTTTAAAAAAAACAACAAACTACCTCAAGATTTTGTTGAGGCCTACTATACCACTACCACCACTGCAACAGAAGTATGGAAAAAAGCGCGACAAGCTGCGAATTTTTCTTTATTTAGCCCCTGGCTTGAGAAGATTGTAACTCTTAATAGAGAAAAAGCCAATCTGTTAGGCTATCTAGATAGTCCTTATGATGCCCTTATCGACTTATATGAACCTGGTGTAAACACTTCTACCTTATCCATTCTTTTTGCTGATTTATCTGATTTTTTATCTTCTCTTGTAAGAAGAACCAATGGAAAAGATAGCCCTTATGAGGGCTATTTTAAGTATTCTTTTCCACAAGCAGCACAAATGGAGTTTGGTTATTTGCTCTTACAGGCGATGGGGATTGGGGGTGAACATAGTAGGTTAGATTGCTCTGTTCATCCTTTTTGTTCTGGAATACATCCTTCTGATGTAAGATTAACCACTAGTTTTAATGGTGGTTTGTTGGCACATATTTTTGCTGTTTTACACGAAGGTGGCTATGGACTTTATGAGTTAGGCCTTCCCAAAGAGGAATGGGCTACACCTGCTGGTCAGGCTGCCTCTATGGGATTACATGAAAGTCAATCCAGATGGTGGGAAGTGATGATCGGCAAATCTTTGCCTTTTTGGTCTTATATTTACCCTCTATTTCAAAAACAATTTCCTCAGTTTAATTCACTATCACTTGCTGATTTTTACCGACATATTAACCATGTGAAAGCTTCGCATATTCGTATTTATGCAGATGAAGTAACCTATTCGTTGCATATTATTCTTAGATTTGAAATAGAAAAACAGTTAATAGAAGGAACAATTCATGTAACAGATATTCCAGAGATTTGGAATACCGCTATGCAAAAACTTTTAGGTATTACACCTAAAAATGACTCAGAAGGGTGTTTACAAGATATTCATTGGTCTTCAGGTTATTTTGGTTACTTTCCAAGTTACGCATTAGGTAATATTTATGCAGCCCAATATTTTGCTGCCTTTGCTAAATCTTTTCCAGACTGGCAAGTGAAAGTAACTAATGGATCGTTTACCTTTATAAATGACTGGTTGCGCCAAGAGATTCATCGATTTGGTAGAATGTATAATGCGCAAGAAAGTATGAAGCGTATTACCGGTTGTCCGATATCTGTAGAACCTTATAAAGATTATCTTTCAAATAAGTATAAAGCACTTTTTGCTGCATAGAACTAGTAGAACTACTATGGTAGGTGTTTGTGCAATGGCGTCAACTGAAGGAATCAGTTGATTAAGAAGGCTTTAAAAAAATAATATCATTTTTATCAGTATCTGTTCCTGACACTG
>NZ_JAACGG010000082.1:0-7809 GCF_022810525.1 Candidatus Cardinium sp. cByotN1 | reverse complement strand
GTTACTGCAAGCTTAGTTTATAGCTGGAAAAACAGGAACCTCCCTGCAATCCCTCCCGGCAACTGTTTTTCTTGTCATCTCTAAACTCCGCTTGCTGATCGCACTTTTTTCAAAGAGCGCGTTTTTTTCCTAGCATAAGCCACAGTGGTGAACGGAAACTTATTATCTAGGTAGTCCTTCTAACTAAAATATGCTCTTTAGTAGGCCATTTGTCACCATGCCAAACAAAACCATCCAGTTTCATTTGCGTGTCTTCAATTTTTTCTGCTGGATAAAAGATCCCCTGAGGTTTTGGTTTGCATATCATGTCTGACAATGCATTGTCGATCATAGTCATTTCCATACTATCACACTTGATATGGTTCATACCCATTAACTCATTGTTATCCCCTAGTGCAAAATAGAGGCTTTCACTATTACCGTTTATCGACATCTTTTCAATAGCACCCTGCTTAAAAAATGCCACCATCTTGTGTCCCTTTACTTGATTGTAATTACCAACTGGATCTGCTGATGCCATAAACAAATCTTTATCTACAAAGAGCTTCACTGCTTCTGATGTCTCTTCTATAACCAGGTAAACTGCTTCTCCTGTAATCTGGTAGTTGCTACACCAAATCACTGGTTTATTATGTAAATGAATGGTGTTTTTACTGGTATTATAGACCGCACCATCGGCCACACCTTGTAGCGTTTCTTGGTAGAGTCTGACATCATGTAAAGCATGAATTTCTTGCTCTGGAGGGTGATTGTTAATGGTTTTTTCTAAAACTATAAAGGTATTAGCCCGTAAGTAGATAGAATCATTATTGACTACCTTGGTTAATAATGGCTCACCAGTTATCTCTCCTTTTTTTTCTTTTTCAGAATAACTAGCTTTTTCACCTACAATTACCGCATCATGCTTTTTGGCTCGAAGCGAAACATGACCACTAGCCGCACAATCTTGGCCATCAATAATTTCTAAACGGTCTGCAGTAAGAATGATTTCTTCTGTAGTAAGTGTTCCTTGGTCAAATGCAAGCTGTTTTTTAGGTACAACATATTGGCCGCCTTTGGCAGTGGTTAGTACTCCTTCTTGATGGATAATTTTAGTATCTCCAAGAAAATAAGCAATCTCTGACTCCGTATGGTAATCCAACTGGTCGCAATGGAGCCTATAATTAGGATCTACCAATACTACTTTTTTAGAAAAGGTAACTTGATGGCGTGCACCATCATAAACCCCCTTATTACTGGTCAAAACCATTTGATCTTGTACTAATTTTCCTCCTTGCAAAAACTTCCCTTGTTTCTTTTCTACATCATAAATTAGTTTAGGGGTATAAAACATAGCCTTTGTAGAGGAACAGCTTACATTATTTTCGAAAATGGCTTGCTTGTGTGCTAAATCATAAGTCAATAGGCCACTTTTTAATACGCTACCTTCTCGATCGACAATTTTAACATTACCTTGCGCCTCTATTACCTCTTGATCATCATATTTATAGACTCTATCTGCGGTCAAGGTCATACCATGGGTATCAAAAGTAATCACCACATTGCCTTCTAATTTCTTACAAGCCTTATCGTTGACAACCTCACCTTCTAGTCTATCTGCCTGATAGGTGATAGGGTCAGCTAAGGCGCAAAGGGGCCAAGCCAATAGATATAGAATAGAGTAAATGATTTTTTTAAACATTTGCTTTACGTTTTTACTAAAAAATTAATCACCAGTTTAAATTTAATAAAAAGGAAGATATGGATTGTACGCCTTATGTAAAGATCTTTTTGTGTTAAGCGGTTACTAAATCTAGAATTTATAAAAATAAAATGTAAATTAGGCAAGTCTCTATTGTTAGTCATGCTCAGCCTAACCAAAGGTTTTGGCTGCATAAACCAGCGGCATAACCATGAAAGACTTTATTCCTTAATTTTTATACGAATTATTATATTGCCATGCACGAACTGAGTGAACAAGCCATCATTCGAACGCAGAAAAAAGCCCTTTTAGAATCGATGGGCGTTGATCCCTATCCAGCCTTTGTGAACACCATCAATGCGACAGCAGCCACTATTCTTGCGGGTTACAAAGAAACAGATAAGGAATGCTATGGCCATGTCGTACTGGCCGGTCGCATTATGGGGCGCAGGATTATGGGCGCAGCCTCTTTTGTAGAATTACAAGATGCGAGTGGACGCATTCAACTCTATGTCCAACGAGATGCTATTTGTCCAGGAGAGGATAAAAGCCACTACAATACTTTTTTTAAAAAGTTACTAGATATAGGAGATATCATTGAAGTGCAAGGTTCGGTCTTTACCACTCAAGTAGGGGCTATAGCGATTCACGTTACCCATCTTCGATTACTAACCAAATCACTGGCCCCTTTACCAATTGTCAAAGAGGTAACTACCCAAGAAGGGATAAAAGTACATGATGCTTTTACCAACCCTGAACAACGTTATCGCCAAAGGTATGTCGACTTAATTGTTAATCCCTCCGTACGAAAGGTATTTGAACAACGAGCTAAATTGATTCATACCATGAAAGCTTCCTTGCACCGACAAGGTTATCTAGAGGTAGAAACTCCTATCCTGCAACCCATTTATGGAGGTGCATCTGCACGCCCCTTTACTACCCACCATCATACCTTAGATATCCCTTTATATTTACGTATTTCTAATGAGCTTTACTTAAAAAGATTAATTATTGGTGGATATGAAGGAGTTTATGAGTTTGCTAAAGATTTTAGAAATGAAGGCATGTCCCGTTTTCATAATCCTGAGTTTACGCAAGTAGAACTTTATGTTGCGTACAAAGATTACATTTGGATGATGGACTATGTAGCAGCATTGATAGAAGAAGTAGCGCTTGCGCTACATGGCAGCACAAAGGTGCCATTTGGCCCTCATCTGATTAACTTCGAGCAGCCATGGAAACGTTTTACGATGTTTGAAGCGATCCACCATTTTACTGGATATGATGTGAGCAATATGGATGAAACGGCATTACGCAACGTAGCCCATCAGCTCCATATCGATGTAGCAGATAATGTAGCCAAGGGTAAAATTATAGATGAAATCTTTGGTGCAAAGTGCGAACCCCATCTGATTCAGCCTACCATTATAACCGACTATCCCGTTGAAATGTCTCCTTTAGCTAAACGCCATCGAGAAAATCCAGCTTTAACGGAACGATTTGAAGTAATATGTGCTGGTAAGGAAATATGTAATGCTTTTTCTGAGTTAAATGATCCTATCGATCAGCAGAAAAGGTTAGAAGAACAGCGTACATTAGGCGAACGTGGAGATGAAGAGGCCATGGTGGTAGACCATGATTTTTTAAAAGCTTTACGCTATGGTATGCCTCCAACTGTAGGTATTGGAATCGGTATAGATCGCCTAACAATGATTATGACCAATTCAAGTTCTATTCAAGATGTGATATTTTTTCCGCAAATGCGTCCTGAAAGCCCATAAAGCCTTTAAGGTGGCTTTTAATATACTGTTTGCACAAGCTATTTGTGATGAGCTTTTTTTAGAAAAAGTGCAGTTGAGCACCGCACCATACTCAGTGTATTGGAGGAAGCATAAATAAGTTTCGACATCAAAAGTGGCATCCGCAATAGATTGGGCAAGCGGTATAATCAATTTTGTAAATAATTGTATGAATTTAATAAACGACAACCTAAGCTGGTTTAAGCGCAAAAAGAAAGGAATTTTAACCCCTAGTTCCGCCAAAAAAGAGTCACCGGATGGTATTTGGGTTAAAACACCCAAAGGGAAGATTATACACAGCAAAGTATTAGAGGAAAATTTACAAGTTGTACCAGATGATGGATATCATTTACCGATTGGCTCAAAGGAATATTTTGCTATTTTGTTCGATCAGCATAAGTTTACAGAACTTAATGCAACTCTCCGATCGGCAGATCCACTCCAATTTGTAGATAATAGGCCTTATACAGAGCGTCTAAAGCAAGCAGAAGCACAAACCGATTTAATAGATGCTATACGAACGGCTTATGGTACTATTGATGCATTTCCTATTGCGATTGCTTGCATGGATTTTAAATTCATTGGCGGTTCTATGGGTAGTGTAGTGGGCGAAAAAATAGCCCAATTGATCAACCATTGTTTGGCCCATCACACGCCCTTGCTGATTATTTCTAAGTCTGGAGGTGCCCGGATGATGGAGGGTAGTTTTTCCCTGATGCAAATGGCCAAAACAGCTGCTAAATTACGCCAATTAGCTGATGCTAAACTTCCTTATATCTCGCTACTGACTGATCCTACTACAGGTGGTGTAAGCGCCTCTTATGCCATGCTAGGTGATATCAATATAGCTGAACCAGGTGCATTGATTGGTTTTGCAGGTCCACGTGTGATTCGAGAAACGGTGGGTAAAGAATTGCCAAAAGGGTTTCAAACAGCAGAATTTTTATTGGCGCATGGCTTCTTGGATATGATTGTAGATAGACGGAAGTTAAAAGAAAGCGTTAGCTTACTCTTGAAGATGTTACAATAAGTATGTTTTTGCTTATTTTTTGATCAATCAAAAAACTATCTATCTATCTATACTATTATAGCTTTACAGTAGCGCACCCAATAGAAAAAACGTATCCACCATTACGCATGGACACGAAAAATTAAGTAAAAAAATAAATTATTTCGCTTGTTAAGCAAACAAATAACCTTTTAAGTTCACGATTTTGCGTAAAAAGCTGTGATATATTATTATTTTTTTTATATATTTGCCTAATCCTTTTAATCAGGTTTATATGATCTTATTTATCTTTTTTCTTGATCTTTTTTGATCAATCAATCTATATAGTCTATCTAAATCTATAACACTAAATTCTTATAGACTAACAGAATAACCGTTGTATCTGTTCAGGTCACTGGTAAAAAAGGCATTTTTATCCCATTTTTTGCTTGATAAAAAAGTGGATAAAAAATCAAGCCCTCTGTAAAAAGTTGCGGAAGGTAATACTTACAGCTATAAAAACAGCAATCGCCCGTTATGCAGGTTTTACAAAAAGCTGTTTTTTCTGTTTTAGCTTGTAAGGGCAAACTTTTTGCTCGCCCCTATTTTACAAGGGTTACTTTTTCTTTTTGTGCGTAGTCTTGCCACAATGGTGCATGGATACTAACCGTTGAATTAATAGTAGTTTAAAAACCTAGCTTAATATATAAAATTATATGAAACATTCCCATAAAGTCGCTTTATTTTATTTATCTGCATTATTATTTACTAATTGTGGGTTCGGTGTTAACAAAAAAATAAGAAAGCAAAACTTGAGCAGCATCCTACCAATAATGGAGCAGATCAGTCGGATGATCTAGATAAGGATAAGGCGCACAAAGAAGGTGGACAGGATGAACACAAAAATGGGCTACCTGAAGAAGATGCAAACAGTATAGCTTTGAAAGAACAAAAAATAGCACTAGATAAGAAACAAGAAGCAAACGAACAAAAACATAAAAAACTTGAAGAAGAGAAGAAAAAAATTGAAGCAGAAAAGCAAGCACTCGAAGCAAGAAAGAAAGAACTCGAAAAAAGCATGAGTTCAGGTCATGAAAAAAACAAAGAATTAGAGGAAATAAGTAAACAAATAGATGAAAAAGACAAACAACTCAATAAAACACTTAAACAAATGGATGAATTAGTCCAAGAAAATAAGGCATTATTCCAAAAAATAGATGAATTAGAGCAACGTTTAGCCGAAATACGTGAACCAGAAGAGGCAAAGTTGAAAAAACTATATCCAACCAAAGTACCAGCATGTGATGCTAATGACGTAAAAAAATATACGCATGGCCTACTAAAAAATAATGGTAAAAAGCATTATAACCAGGGCGCACTCGATAGGCTATTGAATAAATTATCTATTCATTATAAGAATGAGGATATGAGTAAAATAGAAAAAGCAACAAAAAATATAAACGATACTAACTCTAAATTAAACAAGTGGGCTCTTAGCTTACCTTATAATCAACTTGTTGAGCTTATTCATCGGCTTGATATGTATAAGCCCAATAAAATGTCTGATGCATATCTACTTGGTTTTATAGAAATATGTCGGGAAGTTGGTAAAAGCTTGCCTAAGCATTCATCTGCATACAAGGAGCTATACCAAATATTAGTTGACTTTATTGATACAGTCCAGCTTTTTCTTATTGAAGAGATAGGAAATAAAATTCAGGAGAGAAAAGAGGAGAAAGCAAAAGCGAACAAAGCGCTATCTTCTAATAAGCAAAAATTGCAAAAAGAACTCAATGCAAGAAGGGAGGAATGGATAGATACAAGGAATAAATGGCTTGAAGAACGCGGATAAGTAGTTATCCGTTCGGTCCTTTTTTGTCCATTTTTTGATCAAGCAAAAAATGAGGTCAAATTTGCTGCGTACTAGTGGACTAAATGAAGACTATTATATTTGGTAATCAATAAAATATGACCCTTAAGCTGACGCTATTACCTAAACAGATATATAGAATAGTCATTCAATTAAATTCATTTTCAGTTTAAAATATAAAATTATATGCAACATTCCTATAAGGCTGCTTTATTGTATTTATCTGTACTATTATTTAGTGATTTCGTGTGCAGTGATAATAAAAAAATAAAGACAACACAAGAGAAATCTGTGAATAATGATTCTAATAATGAAAAAAAAGAAATAAAAGAGCAGGATGAGGCAACTAGCCTAAATCAGCGTAATCTTGAAGAAAAGCCAGAAGAGAAAAAAGAGCTAGATACCATAAATTTTGACGACAGTCAAGATTATGAACAGAAAAAGCAAAAAGCTGAAATGGATAAAATGAAAAATAAACTAGAAGAATATGAGAAGAAGTTAAAAGAAACAAACGAGGAAATAAGCAATCTTAAAAACCTGTCTAAGGACGAAAAAGAAAAAGCAGCAAAACTATCTGAGGAAAAAAACACAATAGCAGCAAAACTATCTGAGGAAAAAAACACAATAATAGAATCAAAAAAAGCACTAGAAAAGCAAATCTATGATAAACAAAAGAACATGTTCACAGGGCTATATGACAAAAAAGCACAAGAAGTTAATGAAAGTTATGTAGTCGACTATGTAAATAACATACTAACCAGTAAAAACAAAGATAGAAGCCAACAAAAAACACTCGAGAGGCTACTTAAAAACCAGCCTGCGACAGCGCCTACGAAAGGGTGTATGCAAGACATTAGAGAAGATAAATTGACAATACAACAAGCAATATCTGTCTTTGATTATATTAGATCTGATTTAAGAGCATGGGTTCTTAGATTACCCTGCCAGGCAATTGAAAAGATTACTGAACGTCTCGGGTTGCTTAATTTACCCGAACAGTTGCCTGATTTGCACAATGCATGTATAGAACAGAGCTACCTTTCGGATTCGGCTGCCAGGAAGGAGATAAAGGAAATAATAAATAGATGGATCAAGGCAGAGGAGGGCCTTATTGACGAGATAGACTATAGAATTAAACAGAAAAAGAAGCTATCTAAGAATAAAAGGGCATTGAAAAACCAACTAGACGAGAGACGGAATAACCTTAATCTTAGAAAGAAACAGCTGCAACTTGATTAGTCAAAAAGTGGATAAAAAAACGTTGATTTTTCATAAAAAGCTACGATATAGTTTCCGTTCACCCAATGGCGTGAACTTGAGGAATTTTTAATTATTTTTATTTGATTATAAGTTTTTTTTATCTTACTTTTTTCTTGATAAAAAAGTAAGCAAAAAATCAAGCCCTGGTAAAAAGTTGCGGAAAGCTCCCCTTACAGCTGGAAAAACAGAATCCACCCTGCAACATCTATTG
>NZ_JAACGG010000081.1:0-2981 GCF_022810525.1 Candidatus Cardinium sp. cByotN1 | reverse complement strand
TTTTTCATCAGCGCTTGATTGTTTGGCTACTTTTTAATCAAGCAAAAAGTAGCTTTAAAAAATTCATTTTTTAACAGTGTCAGGAACAGATACTAAATTTTGTTGTCTTTCTTAAGATTAACCAGACAGCCTAATTAATATTAACCTAACTATTATCCCATTACGTTAGTTCAGACTATAACATACCATTAAACACTAATGCCATGAAACAGTATACGAAACACAGAGCCAATCTATTATTGGCTACTCTATTAAGCTTAAACACGTTGTTGGCTTGTGTCAACACAGGGCGTGCACTCAATATGGAGCGGCCAAGCTCAGCTACAACATCACGAACGGCAGAAGCTGGACAAAACGATGAAAATAGTACCGAACTCCATTTTTTAGCTTTAAAAAATGATATAGATGGAATGAAGCAACACGCAGCTGACCCTAAGAATAAGGCTCATGCAAATGCACAAGATAGGTATGGTGCACGCCCACACCATTTAGCAGCTGCCAACGGTTTTATGGAATTTATCATATTGCTCAAACAACTTATACCTAGTACTGATCTAACAGCACGATGTAATCATGGCCAGAACCTATTCCATTGGGCAGCTATCAATGGTCATCACAACATCATATCTTTGGTAACCTATTATCCTTTGCTTTATAAGAGTCTAGCAGTAAAAGATAAAAATGGTGATACCCCCATCCATTTGGGAGTTAAAACAAATAATGGGCCATTTATAAAAGAGCTCATAGCATGTAGCCCTAACACTGATGTAAATATATTGAACAATAAAGGTTTGGCACCCTTGCAGATAGCAGTAACAATTGATTACCAAAAAAGGGATAAAAAAAAAGAGGAAGATAGGCAAATAGCGCTTATACAAGCGCTTAGAAAATCTGCTAAACTGAATGGCAATATCCAAGGGGATAAAGGTAATGCACCTATACATGTGGTAGCAAAGCTTGGTTTTTACAAAGCTTTAGAAGCACTCCTGGACATTCCAGGAATTTATGTAAGCATACAAAACAATAAAGGCGATACCGCTACTCATATATTGCTACGAAAATTACTCCGACGTGACATTTATCAAAAAGATGGAGAAAAGATAGAAAATATAATTAAGCGATTAATCGACCAACCAGGTTTTGATCCAAACATCAAAAATAACAAGGATAAAACCATTTTAGACGAGGCAGCATGTAGTGCTTCAGAAGAGATAATAACCCTACTCAAAAATTCTGCTAAAAAAGCTAGATCAAGAACAATCAGATCTAAAAGCCTGAATTGAAGCTTAAGTAAAGATTCAGCTAAAAAAGCTCCTTTGTTGATTGGATTTAAAATTTGATTTTCAAATGTAACATACAACGGAGCTATTGATGAATCTAGCAAACTGAATTAAAGTATATTTCATGCTAAATTTATTCGTGAAAAAGCGACATAAAAAATTATTTTTAACCCATCTCGTGAATAAATACCCCCTATCTATCTTATAACATGGAACGATAAAACTACTTTCATAATTATAATAGATGAATAGCGCTCTATTTATAGCCTAAGTTAGTAACGCCAACTAAATATTATCCAAGTTTTCCTATATTGGAGTACGTTCGAAACACTACTTATGCTTTTAATTTCCCTAAAGCATTAGGCTACTTTTTAACCATTATTATGAAGCAAGAAACGCCACTCATCACAAAGACCCAACGTCCAGATTGGTTGCGGGTTAAATTACCCACAGGTAAGCATTATAGGACGGTCCGTGATATTGTAGATGAGCACAAGCTACACACCATTTGCACCAGTGGGAATTGTCCCAATATGGGTGAATGCTGGGGAGCAGGCACAGCTACTTTTATGATATTAGGTAATGTTTGCACCAGAAGCTGTGGCTTTTGTGCAGTAGCTACTGGAAGACCTACTGTTTATGATAAAGACGAACCGAAACGAGTAGCCAAAGCCATTCACCTGATGGGAGTCAAACATGCAGTTATTACTTCTGTCAACCGAGATGAACTAAAGGACTGTGGAGCAGAAATTTGGTACCAAACTGTTAGAGAGATCAAAGCTTTGAATCCTGTTACCACTATAGAAACATTAATTCCAGATGTAAAAGCAATTTGGTGGGCACTAGAACGAATGATTAGCCCAGGTCAAGAGGTAGTTTCTCATAATATAGAAACGGTAGAACGACTCTATAAAAATGTTCGTCCACAAGCTAAGTATGCGCGAAGCTTAGAGCAACTCAGACGGATTAAAGCATATGGCAAACGATCTAAATCAGGGATTATGCTTGGATTAGGGGAAACAGACTCCGAAGTCTATCAAGTTATGGATGACCTGAGAGAGAATGGTTTGGATGTGTTAACACTGGGTCAGTATCTACAGCCTACTAAACAGCATCTTGCAGTCGCTACTTTTGTACATCCCGACAAATTTGCGCATTTTAAAGAGGAAGCGCTCAAGCGTGGGTTTTCTTACGTGGAATCAGGACCGCTGGTCCGTTCATCGTACCATGCAGAGCGGCATGTTTAATTCGAAACTCGGTATGTGACTTTCAAAAACGTATCTGTTAATGACAGAAATGGGCAAAAAAGGCTTTTGTATCTCGCTTTTTTATCGTGTCAGTTCACGCCATAGCGTCAACTGAAAAACCATGTTGCCTTGTTTACTATAGAATAGCATTTTTTTGAATGGATGATTGTAGGTCATCTAGCTTATGGCCAACGATACAAATTTTAGCACGCAGTAAAAATAATGAAAATAACTGTTTCCTAGCGGAAAAATCATAACTCAGCCCCCTTCGTAGGCTTCAAACAAAATGATTATTTCCGTTCACCACTATGGCTTATGCTAGTAAAAAAACGCGCACTTTGAAAAAAGTACGATCAGAGAGCGGAGTTTACAGATGAAAAGAAAAACAGTTGCCGGGAGGGATTGCAGGAAGGTTCTTGTTTTTCCAGCTGTAAACTAAGCTTTCCGTAACTTT
>NZ_JAACGG010000080.1:0-407 GCF_022810525.1 Candidatus Cardinium sp. cByotN1 | reverse complement strand
GAACACAAACCAAAGAGTTGCTAAATATAATCCAAGAAAAACCACAGTCGTGAACGGACAATGGCGTCAACTTAAGGGATTTTTAATTATTTTTATTTGATTATAAGTTTTTTTTATCTTACTTTTTTCTTGATAAAAAAGTAAGCAAAAAATCAAGCCCTCGGTAAAAAGTTGCTGAAAGCAGCCCTAACAGCTGGAAAAACAGAACTCGCCCGATTCGCGGGCTTCAAACAGGCTGTTTTTCTATCTCAGCTGTGAGGGTTGCTTTCTGATCGCAACTATTTTACAAGGGGCGTTTTTTGTTTCCGTTCACCACTATGGCTTATGCTAGTAAAAAAAACGCGCCCTTTGAAAACAGTGCGATCAGAAAGCGCAGTTTACAGATGAAAAGAACAACAGTTGCCGCG
>NZ_JAACGG010000008.1:0-2351 GCF_022810525.1 Candidatus Cardinium sp. cByotN1 | reverse complement strand
CACTCACAAAAGTCTCTATGTATGCCTTGTTTGAGTATGATGGCAGCTCCTGCTGCTTGTTTCCAATTGAGTAGTTCTTCGTTTGCTGTGGTGTGTAAGTCTACTAATTGAAAACCTGCAAACATATAGCTTTCTACCTGCTTTAGGTTAGGAAATAAATCATGAAGATTAGTAGGAGCTTTATACGGCTTATTTCCATTGTACAAACAGCTATTGATGATAGCTGGTAAAGATGTGGTGTCATGTTCATTTATATGTTGACGCATGAGCAAGGTATTGTATTCTAAAAAGCGTAATAACATCAAGGAATCTTCCTCTGCCTGATGCTCTAGATGTAGATATATATAGTTCTGCGTTCCCTTGATAAGTGCTTTAAAAATACAATCACTATTTCTAATTTTTCCTGTAGAGCTAACAAAATCTTTATTGGTCAATATAAAACTATCTTGATCTATTTGCCTGAAAATTTCTTTTGGTAAATTGGCCTCTAAGAACGATAATATTACGCCTTTTGTTCCAAACGTTTGCTTAAAAAATTTGTCATGTGGGTGATGAACTGTATCCTGCTTCTCTTTTTTCTTCTCTTTTTCCTTCTCTTTTTTCTTAGTCATGTGATCGATACTGTAGTTAAGAAAGCTGCTTTTTCTTCTGTTCCTTTCAAGTATTTTAAAAATAGCTATTTATGTTGTACTACCTAGTACCTTCTTGCCATTTTCCCTTAATTTCCTATTTGGATGAACATATCTGTATAAATAGGACTCCTTAAATTGTGCCATTACTAAGATAATAGCTTCAATTCCAAGGATGGTTGTAATTACTCGAACAGTTCGTCCATAAATCTTTTCCATATAAAGAATTAGTTATAGAAAGACATTCCAGTAACGCTTTCATTATTTAAATAATAAACCTGGATGCTAAATACAACTAACCGGCCTAGTTAAATCCATGATTACTATTTACAACCCTTTGTAGGTATAGTCACGTTATATGGCACATTATTATGTATATTCAATTTTTTACCCAAATTCTAACCATATTTATAGATTTATAAAAAACAGATCAGATATATCAGCTCTTCTACCATAGCAGTGATATTATATAGCCTCCTTCTATTTTGTTTACTTCCAGTAGATAGCTGTGCGGAATCATATTCATCAACAACAGAATATGCTATCACCTTACATATAGCAGCTCAAAATGGTGATGTAGAAGCTTTATTAAAAAAACCATGTGTTGACGCAAATGCGAAAGATAAAGATGGTCTTACCCCCTATTTATATTGCAGTACGAGAAGGTCATGTAGAAGTGGTAAAAGCATTACTAGCCACTAATGGGATTCAGATGAATGCACAAAGTAAAGATGGTTTGACCCCGCTTCATTTGGCAGCATATATAGGTCATATAGAAGTGGTCAAAGAATTACTAAGCGCTCCAGGTATTTTGGTCAATAAAAAAATAATGATGGCAAAACTGCCCTTCATATTGCTAAGGAAAAGAATCATTTATCATGCGTTACTGTTATAGAAAATGCTATACAAAAGTAACAATAGGTGTTTACATTATGAAAAATTATACATTACGATTGACTGTTAGGGCATTAATTGTACAGGCAGATAAACTCCTTTTAGTAAGCAATGATGGCCATTTTTGGTATACACCAGGGGGTGGTATTGAAGCAAATGAAACATTACCTGAATGTGCTATTAGAGAAGTCAAGGAAGAAACAGGAATCAGTATTCAGGTAAATGATGTAATCTACGTTTACGATTTTTTTGATATTAAAAATGAATTACACAAAGTAGAAATCTATTTTACAACTCAAATCAAATCTAATCGTATCCCTAAAGATTGGTCAGATGAAGGTGGAAACGTTCAATACGTTAAGTTTTTTTCGCTTGAAGAGTTAAAGCATATGGATAATGTTGCACCTGGTTTTCTAAAAGAAGGTAAATGGCTGAAAACTAATATTGAAAACATATATAAAGGAGTAGCTGTTCAGGCAATGGCATCCACTTAAGGATCGCCACATTGGTATATAAGCCGTAAGGCATTGTCTTTTTACTTTTTTCTTGATAAAGAAGTGGTATAAAAAGCTTTTTTACCAAAATTGAGAACAGACAATTGCGTCAACTTAAGGAATTATTAATTATTTTTATTTGATTATAACGCTTTTTTTATCTTACTTTTTTCTTGATAAAAAAGTAAGCAAAAAATCAAGCCCTGGTAAAAAGTTTCGGAAAGCGCCCCTTACAGCTGGAAAAACAGAATCCACTCTGCAACATCCATTGCAGCTGTTTTTCTCTGTCATCTGTAAACTAAGCTTTCTGATCGCACTTTTTTCATCCGCGCTT